>NZ_JAESLA010000055.1:296-28602 GCF_017892405.1 Staphylococcus sp. GDY8P85P
GAGATAATCATTCAGCATATGCGTTTATTAAGCGACTTATTAAACAATTTGGTAAACCTCAAATGATAATTACAGACCAGGCACCTTCGACGAAGGTGGCAATGTCTAAGTTGATTAAAGATTTTAAACTTAATCCCGACTGTCATTGTACATCTAAATATCTTAATAACCTCATTGAGCAGGATCACCGTCATATTAAAGTGAGAAAGACGAGATATCAAAGCGTCAATACGGCAAAGAATACACTCAAAGGTATTGAATGTATTTATGGTCTATATAAAAAGAACCGTAGGTCTCTTCAGATCTACGGATTTTCGCCGTGCTACGAAATTAATCACATGTTGGCCAGTTAAGGGAATACTACCATGTTAAAATGATAATTAGTTATATTTTTTCTGACTTTGCAACAGAACCAAACTATGGCTATTCCCCCAAAGATCCCCAAATAAAGTGGCTTCCCTTCTCTGAGACATAACCAAATTAGATAACCACCACCAATTTCAGCTAATCCTGCAACAATGAATACTACAATTGTATAAATCATAAAGCACCCCTTGAACATTTAATCAATATAGCAATTATAACGTATCCTTTTTGAACTATGATAATTATTTCAAGCATAGAGTGATTAACAACAGTTTGGAGGGATAGTATTGAACGAGGATTTTATATATGCAAATCAAATACTTAATAGTCGAGGTACCGTCGGAAAAATACGGACGTTAAGGATTTTGAAAGATAAAAAAGCTTAATTCCTCCGTATTTTTAGTGAGAAATTAAGCTTTTGATTTTCAACAATCGCCCTTTTCTGAATAAGCGTGTACAAGAGATAATGGAAAAATCATGCTGGAAAAACATATGATAAAAATTACAACATGTGTGCAATGTCTGAAGCTACTGTTGGATAGGCAAATATCATTTGTTTCAATTCTTTGGTTGAAATCCCAAAACGAATGGCTGTTGCAAAATGATTAATCAGTTCATCGGCTTCATTACTAATCAAATGAGCACCAACAATTTGATCATGATCTTCGTCAATCAGCACTTTAAACGCAGCAAAGTCCTCATTTGTCCGTTTATACGTAAACCAGTCGGAGATGTTTTTCTGCTTTACTTTAATATTCCGGCCAGAGTTTTTGGCTTCCTCCTCGCTCATACCTACCGATGCCATTTTAGGTACGGTAAATACAGCAGATGGAATCACGGGATATTCAATTTTTTTGCTGTTCCCTTTCAATAAATTAGATGCTACGACATGAGAATCTGCACTGGCTACAGGTGTGAGGGGCAAGCCATCCGTTGCTGCAGCATCTCCAGCTGCATAGACATTCGGGTTACTTACACTTTGCAAATACTCATTAACATGGACACCATGTTTTTTCCTTTCTATATTCCCTTTTTCAAGATTCATATCTAAGGCAGGGACCCGTCCAGCACCATGAATAACAATGTCTGCTTCAAACCGCGTTATATCCTCTTTTTTTCGAGCGTACACATGAAACTTTCCTTGTTCTTTTTCAATGGATTCAACGGAATGTTGAAGATGTACCTGTATGCCAATCTCTTTCGACTTTTCTAAAAGGATATCTACAAGATCTATATCAAAATTCTCCAAAGGTCTTTGACCTCGATGGATAATATGAACTTCTGATCCAGCACGTGCCGCGATATGAGCAAATTCAAACGAAATATACCCACCACCAACAAAGACGATTCTTTGTGGTAATTCATCCAACTCCAAAAACTCATCACTATAAGTAAGATGTTCTTCTCCTTCTATGGGTAAAGGGGTAGGTTTCGCACCACTAGCGATCAAGAAATGACTCCCCTCGAGCACTTCTTTATTCACTTCAAGTTTGTCCTCACTCACGAAAGATGCATTGCCATGATACGTATCGATTCCCTGTTTATTCAATGCTTCCTCTTTTTTTTCCGGGACATCATCTGTAAAGGTTCTTTTAAAATTCATAAGATCTTTCCAGTTGATGGAGACTTCAGACGGTACTCCATTCTTAACCATCCGTTTGTTCCAATCAATAAGCTCGGCAGCACCATGTAGAACCTTTTTTGGGTCACATCCACGTAGTGCACACGTGCCTCCAAACGGCCTGTCATCTACCATAGCTACATTCCAGCCGGCTTTATTACATTTTGCTGCTGTGATTGAACCCGCAGAACCTGTACCAATCACAATAAGATCGTATTTCTTTATCATCATTAACCTCCTCGCAGAATTGACTCTATAATACGTTTGCCTTATTTCTATCTAATGAAACCGCGTACCTTGTCCAAGGTTGAAAGAATCCACCGTCTTAACCAAACGGTGGATTCATTGTGTTGTTATCCCGCACAACAAGATAATTTTGAAACATCTTTATCAAACGTCAGGGCAGCTAATTTCAATCCTTCTGCCATTGTTAAATATGGTGCAAGGATTTCTTTTAAATCATCTACGGTTAAACCAAACTTAACGGCTAAAGTCGCTGCATAAATCACTTCACCTGCATTTTCAGATACAACATGAACCCCTAACATTTTCAATGTTTTCGAATCAGCAATAAGCTTAAAAACACCTGTTGTTTCATGATTTACTATCGCTCTTGGAACAGCATCTAAAGGCAATACGGAGGTTTTGACCTCATAGCCTTTTTCTTTTGCTTGTTCTTCTGTTAAGCCTACTGTTGCTACCCCTGGATTTGTAAATGTCACGCCGGGAACCACTGATAAATCTAGTTTTTTATTTAATCCACCGATTGCATTATCGGCAACAATTCCACCTTCATATGCTGCTAGATAGACAAATTGAGGCCCTAATGTAACATCTCCTGCCGCATAAATCTTTTCATTACTTGTTCTAGCATAATCATTTATCAGTATTTCTTTTCGTTTTCCGACTTTAACCCCAGCTGCATTTAAATTCAACGTATCCGTATTTGGTTTTCTTCCTGTTGCAACAAGCAGCTGCTCTGATTCAATCACTTTTTTCTTGCCATCTACTGTAACATGAACCTTCTTTATCTCTCCAGATTGTTCTACACGCTCAAAAGATGCCCCTTTTACAAGGTTTATTCCTTGTTCAATTAAAGCTTTTTCTACTACTTCAGAAATCTCTGGGTCATACTCTTTTAACAGTCGCTCACTTCTTTGCATAAGCGTTACTTCTGAACCTAAGTTATGAAACAATTGGCCAAGCTCCATTCCGATATATCCTGAACCGATCACCGTTAATCGTTTAGGTACCTTTTTTATTTCAAGGAGCGTTGTACTTGTTAAATACTCCACTTCTTCAAGTCCTGAAATCGGCGGGAGAGAAGGAGATGCACCCGTTGCAATTAAAAAGCGTTTTGCGGAAAGTTTCTCCCCATTGACTTCAACCGTCTGTTCATCAGTAAATTTTGCTTCACCTACAATTAAGTCAATTCCATATTCATCAATTAGATCCACATATTTTTGATTGCGAAGCTCACTCACTAATTCATCTTTTTGCTTGATTAAGGGTGCTAATTCCACTTCTCCAGCAGATGTTTGTAATCCCGTAAATGGATTTACTTTTGCTAAATGATTAATTTCTCCAGCCCTAAGAAGTGTTTTTGATGGAACACAGCCAATGTTTACACATGTTCCGCCAACGGTTCCACGCTCAATCATGGCTACTTTTGCCCCGTATTCAATCGCTTTGATCGCAGCTGAAAAAGCCGAACCACCGGAACCAATGATAAGTAAGTCATAATCGCCTTCATTACCTAACACCACATTTTCTTGTGATGATATTTCTTCTATTTCTCCAGGTTGATATTTCGCCTCATCAATAGCCTTTTTTGCACTTTCAATCCCAATATCATCGGGTAATTCAAATAATACTTCACCGTGACGAAAACTAGCTTCTACATTCTTGGCACCAATATTTTCAAGTGCAACTGCTACATGTTCTTCACAACCCATACAAGTCATGCCACTAACTTTCATACTGATTTTCTTAGTCATTTTTTAACACTCCTTTTAATTATCGAAATATGCCACCCGGACCAATCCCCCAATAATAAGAAATATAAATTCCTGAAATTAAAATAACAATGGAGGAAATAAATTGGATCATTGCCATATTTTTAGAAAGTAATTGTTGGACATATCTTTTTGAAATCAAAGAAACAATGGTTATGGAAGTAACGACAACACCCATACCGATTGAGTACACAATAAATTTAAGTATAACCATCAATAACGAATTATCTTGCATAGATTCAGTGAGTACAAATAAAAAGGCTGGCAACGTACAACTTAATGATGTGATTCCATAAGCAATACCATAGAAATAAACTGATCGTTTACCCTGTTTAATATTAACTCTTAAAGGTAGAGAAACTTTTTTTCCAAGCAACATCCCTAGTCCCAAAAGAAAGATAAGTACGCCCATTAGAAATGACCAAATTGGAAAAACATTGATTAAAGCTCTACCTAATAACGATAATAGAAAACCGGCTATCACAAAAATAGTTAGAAATCCCAACGTCATAGACAATCCTAACCATAGCCCCTTTGAGATTGTCCTTATTAAGGAACGCCTTGTTTCAACCTCTCCTTCACCAATTAAATAACTAATATATGAAGGCAACATAACAATCCCGCAAGGATTAAACGCAGCAACTATTCCTGCTGAAAAAATAAATATAAAGGGAAACGTCATGAACTACTCACTCCAATACGTGTTAGTTCCTTTTGTAAATCATCGAAGGAAGGGTTAACCGCGTGATATATAACTTCTTGATTGCTATCTATTAAAAAAACTTCTTCCAATTGTTTTACTTTATACTTTTTAGTGAGTTCATATTCTTTATCGATTAAATGTGTCCATTCTCCACCATATTGACGTTGGAAATCCTTTAAATCTTGTTCTGTATCTTGTAGGGGATCCATATCAACAGTTATAAGTTGAACATTGTTCCCATATTTATTATGAATCTGTTTAAATACCTTTTCCCCTGCTACACAAGTCGGACACCAAGATGCCATGAAATAAATGAGTGTTGGCTTCTCGGAACTTATTGGTTGTGTTTTTTCATTGTTTATCGTGTTGGTTCCATTGGATATTCCACATGCTGAGAGGCTTACAATAATGAGAGCTGATAATAAAATCTTTTAAAGAACAATATTGATTTCAAATCACTCCCCCCCTTTTTCTTCTGTTTCACTGAATTTAGAATGGCAACAATCCGACTGACATGTATTACGACTACCTCTTCTTTTTACCAACATAATCAGTCCGACAATTAACAAAACAGCACCAAATATCCAAACTTGTTTTCCTATTAAGAAAGCACCCATAGAACTCAATCCAATTGCAATTAAAAGGATTGGTAAAGCGCAACATAGAACCAACAATGCTGGTATTCCTAAAAACAATAATTTATCATTATCCTTTACATTTTTTCGCTTTTGTACAGTCAATTTACATCACCTGCTAAAAAGTTGATTTTAACCCTCAAACATTTTCTCAATAATAGGGCAAGAATATAAATATTCTTCATTCGGACAACATTCTTTTAAATCATTCAACATATTCTCAACACGCATTAAATCTCTAATTTGTTGTTGTACTTCATCAACTTTTTGAGAAACGAACTCATATATATACGAACACCGCACATCATCCTTATCTACAACACCAAGCAACTTGTGGATTTCACTTAAAGAAAAACCAAGCTCTTGCATCCGTTTAATAAACCATACACGCTTAACATCATCATCTGAATATATCCGATAACCAGCTTTCGTTCGGGAAGGTTCTTGTAATAAATTTTTTTGTTCGTAATATCTAATCGTCTCTTTATTTACCCCACATTTTTCTGCAAATGCAGTAATACGATAACTCACATAGTTCACCTCTAAATAATAATAAACCGCGTACCATAGTACGCGGTCAAGTATAATACATTTTTCTTCTTCAAGTGTCTTGCTTGTACTTTAAGGGAGCCTATCAACTCCACTTGGTTATTATTGTGATCTACTCAAACATTATAGTCAAATGACCATTTGATTGTATTTGTTATTCCTTTAAATAGTGACATAAATGGTTATTTTCTGTACATTACAAAATAAAAAAGTCAAATGGTATATACCCCTATACCGTATATGTTATACTCAAATTGTCTTATTACTATCTTTAAAAATATAAAATTAGGAGGTTTAATTTTGTCGAATAACAAAAAACACCAAAATCATGAGCATCATAGTCATCAAGAACATGAAAATCACACTAGTCATGGTAATCATGAGCATCATAGTCATCAAGAACATGAAAATCACACTAGTCATGGTAATCATGAACATCACCATCATGGAAATTTTAAAAGTAAATTCTTTATTTCTTTGATTTTTGCGATACCGATTATTATTTTATCGCCCATGATGGGAGTTAAATTACCGTTTCAAATTTCATTTACAGGGTCAGATTGGATTGTATTAATTCTTGCTACAATTTTATTCTTTTACGGAGGAAAGCCATTTTTATCAGGGGCTAAAGATGAAATTTCAACTAAAAAACCTGGAATGATGACGCTTGTTGCTCTAGGTATTTCAGTAGCTTATATTTATAGTTTATACGCCTTTTATATGAATAACTTCAGTGGTTCATCCACACATACAATGGACTTTTTCTGGGAATTAGCGACTTTAATTTTAATCATGTTATTAGGTCATTGGATTGAAATGAACGCAGTAGGTAATGCAGGCAATGCACTGAAGAAAATGGCAGAACTTTTACCTAATACTGCAGTGAAGCTGATTGATAACAATCAACGAGAAGAAGTTAAAATATCAGATATTCATATTGACGATATTGTGGAAGTCAGAGCAGGCGAAAGTATACCCACAGACGGAATCATTGTTCAAGGAGAAACATCAATTGACGAATCATTAGTTACTGGCGAATCAAAAAAAGTTCATAAAACTCATAATGATGATGTTATTGGAGGTTCAATTAATGGTTCAGGTACAGTACAAGTTAAAGTGACTGCTACGGGTGAAAATGGCTACCTATCTCAAGTTATGGGTCTTGTTAACCAAGCTCAAAACGATAAGTCAAAAGCTGAACTCCTCTCTGATAAAGTCGCAGGTTATTTGTTTTACTTTGCAGTAAGTATTGGCCTGATTTCATTTATTGTATGGATGCTTATTCAAAACAACGTCGATTTCGCACTTGAACGGCTAGTAACCGTATTAGTCATTGCTTGTCCACATGCATTAGGCTTGGCAATACCTTTAGTTACAGCACGTTCTACCTCTATAGGCGCACATAATGGTTTAATCATTAAAAACAGAGAATCTGTAGAAATCGCACAACACATTGATTACATCATGATGGATAAAACTGGGACACTAACTGAAGGTAACTTTTCAGTGAATCACTATGAAAGTTTTACAGACGAGTTAAATAATGAAGAAATATTGAGTCTATTTGCTTCATTAGAAAGTAATTCTAATCATCCACTTGCCACTGGTATTGTTGATTTTGCTAAAGGCAAAAATATTTCATATGCTACTCCTCAAGAAGTTAATAATATTCCAGGTATAGGCTTAGAAGGCACAGTTGATAATAAAAAACTCAAAATAGTGAATGTTTCTTATCTCGATAAAAGCAATTTTGATTATAATAAAGAACAATTTACGAATCTCGCTCAACAAGGGAATTCTATTAGTTATCTAATTCATGACCGACAAGTTATTGGTATTATCGCACAAGGCGATAAAATTAAAGAAAGTTCAAAACAAATGGTTTCGGATTTATTATCGAGAAACATTACGCCAGTCATGCTTACAGGCGATAATAAAGAAGTGGCACAAACAGTGGCTGAAGAATTAGGTATTAGTGATGTCCACGCGCAATTGATGCCCGAAGATAAAGAAAGTATTATCCAAGATTATCAAAGCAATGGTAGCAAAATCATGATGGTTGGTGATGGTATCAATGATGCGCCAAGCCTTATTAGAGCAGATATTGGTATGGCAATTGGCGCAGGGACAGATGTAGCTATTGAATCGGGGGATGTCATACTCGTTAAAAGTAATCCTTCTGATATTATCAATTTTTTGTCCCTTTCAAAAAATACGATGAAAAAAATGGTTCAAAATTTATGGTGGGGCGCAGGATATAACGTGATTGCAGTTCCTCTTGCAGCTGGTATATTAGCTTCTATTGGTTTAATATTATCACCTGCTGTGGGTGCAATACTTATGTCTTTAAGTACGATCATCGTAGCAATTAATGCATTTACATTAAAATTAAAATAAAAGAGGTAAATATAATGTATAAAAAAATGTTCACAATTTTAATTACGTTATTTTCTATAATGTTTATGGTTCCTAATGATACTTTTGCAGAAGGTAAGCACAACATGATGGACATGAAAGAAAATGATCAAAAGCGAAATGATATGATGGATATGAAAAGTCATGACGAAAGAAAAAATTTGAATTCTTCACAAGGAAAAAATGAAATAACATTTCCCAAAGTTTTAGATCCTAAAAAAGATAACAATGGTTATAAAAGTTATACATTAAAAGCGCAGAAAGGAAAGACAGAATTTTACAAAGGTAATTTCTCTAACACTTTAGGATACAATGGAAATTTACTTGGGCCAACTTTAAAATTAAAAAAAGGAGATAAGGTTAAAATTAAGTTAGTCAACAACTTAGATGAAAATACAACATTTCATTGGCATGGGTTAGAAATAGATGGAAAAGTGGATGGAGGCCCTTCTCAAGTTATAAAACCAGGAAAAGAAAAAACAATAAAATTTGAGGTTAAACAAGAGGCTGCTACATTATGGTATCATCCCCACCCCTCCCCAAATACAGCTAAACAAGTTTATAATGGTTTATCAGGGTTATTATATATAGAGGATGACAAAAAGAATAATTATCCTAGCAATTATGGGAAAAATGATTTGCCTATAATAATCCAAGATAAAACATTTGTATCTAAAAAATTAAATTATTCAAAAACGAAAGACGAAGATGGCACTCAAGGTGATACTGTTCTTGTGAACGGAATAGTAAACCCTAAACTGACAACAAAAGAAGAGAAAATACGTTTGAGACTTTTAAATGGTTCTAATGCTCGAGATTTAAATCTTAAGCTAAGTAATAATCAAAGTTTTGAGTATATTGCTTCAGATGGCGGTCAATTAAAAAACGCTAAAAAATTAAAAGAAATTAATTTAGCTCCTTCAGAAAGAAAAGAAATAGTAATAGATTTATCTAAAATGAAAGGCGAGAAAATCAGTCTGGTTGATAATGATAAAACTGTAATTTTACCGATTAGTAACAAAGAGAAAAGTTCTAACAAAGGTAATACACCAAAAGTAAGTAAAAAAATAAAATTAGAAGGTATGAATGATCATGTTACCATTAATGGTAATAAATTCGATCCTAACAGAATAGATTTTACACAAAAGTTAAACCAGAAAGAAGTATGGGAAATTGAAAATGTCAAAGATAAAATGGGTGGTATGAAACATCCTTTCCACATCCATGGAACGCAATTTAAAGTTTTATCTGTGGATGGGGAGAAACCTCCAAAAGATATGAGGGGTAAAAAGGATGTTATATCTTTGGAACCTGGACAAAAAGCTAAAATAGAGGTTGTATTTAAAAATACTGGAACATACATGTTTCACTGTCATATACTTGAGCATGAAGATAATGGAATGATGGGTCAAGTAAAAGTAACAAACTAATCAATAGGGAGATTTTAATATGATGAAAAAAGATAAAGACACTAATGACCAAAAAAGTGAGAGCCATATGAAGCATAATGATGAAAGTAAAGTTCCTGAAGATATGACATCGACTAATGAGGGTGAATTTAAAGTAGGAGATAAAGTAACGATTACAGCAGGACATATGCCAGGTATGAAAGGTGCAGAAGCTACTGTAAAAGGTGCGTATAAAACATATGCCTATGTTGTAAGTTATAAACCCACAAATGGAAATGAAAAAGTAAACAATCATAAATGGGTCGTAAACGAAGAGATTAAAGATGCACCTAAAGATGGATTTAGTAAGGGCGATACTGTTAAATTAGAAGCAAGTCATATGTCTGGTATGAAAGGTGCTACAGCCAATATAGATAACGTGAAAAAGACGACTGTTTACGTGGTTGATTACAAATCCAAAGATAATGGTAAAATCATTAAAAATCATAAATGGATGACAGGAAATGAATTGAAAGCACGATAAAAATCTAGTTCTAGATTGAGAAATAAATAGATATAAAGATATCCTCCTTAATCAATAATTTAAATAACTTATTATTGTTAAGGAGGATATTTTTTAGTGTGTAAATTAAATAGATAAGAAAAATGACTAATCCTGGAGATAAATCAAAAAGTATAAAATAATTAATAATAAAAAAGCGTCCCAATGATATTGAGACGCTTAAAATTTATCTAGCCTTAAATGAGTCAATGGCTGCTTTGATTTCATCTCTAACACGTTGGAATTCTGACCAAGGTTTGCCTGCTGGATCATCAAATCCCCAATGTTCCTTCTTTACATTAGGCGGCAATACAGGACAGTTTTGATCAGCATCGCTACATAGAGTTACTACTAAATCAGATTGGTTTAGTATATTTTTGTCAATTAAATTAGAAGCATGATTTGATATATCAATTCCAACTTCTTTCATAGCTTCTATTGCTTTTGGATTTACACCGTGTGCCTCAATACCTCCAGAATATACTTGCCATTCATCTCCTAAGATTTTTTTACCCCAGCCTTCAGTCATTTGGCTACGGCATGAATTACCTGTACATATAAAGTAAATTGTTTTTTTATCCATAAATAGTTTCCTCTTTTTTTAGAAAATAATAAGTGTTAGATATAACCCTAACAGTGTGATAAATAATACCGGAATCGTTATAATAATACCGATTTTAAAGTATTGTCCCCAAGAAATTTTAACACCTTTTTGAGTAAGCACATGTAACCAGAGAAGTGTTGCTAACGAACCAATTGGTGTTATTTTAGGTCCTAAATCAGATCCGATAACATTCGCATAAATCATGCCTTCCTTGAGTATACTTGTTGTTTGAGATTGACCAATCGCTATTGCATCTATTAAAACAGTTGGCATGTTGTTCATAATGGATGAAAGGAATGCAGCTATAAAGCCCATGCCCATGATACTACTAAATAAGCCGTAATTTGAAATATTTGTTAGTACATCACCAAGAAGCGTTGTGATGCCCACATTTTTTAGACCAAATACCACAAGATACATACCAATAGAGAATAAAACAATATTCCATGGCGCACCTTTAATTACTTGTTTCGTATGCACAGCCTTAGACTTACGTGCTAATAATACAAATATTAAAGCAATGATACCAGCAATAATTGATACTGGAATATTTATAAACTCACTTATTAAATAACCAACTAGCAATACAGTGAGTACAATCCACGAGATATTAAAAAGCTTTTTGTCCTTAATCGCTTCTTTTGGTTCTCTAATATTTACTGCATCAAATTTTCTTGGGATAGACTTTCTAAAATAAAGCCATAAGACAAGAATACTTGCGATTAAAGAGAATATATTAGGTATAATCATTTTACTGAAGTACTCAACAAATCCAATATCAAAGTAATCAGCAGAAACAATATTAACTAAATTACTAACAATTAATGGAAGAGACGTAGTATCTGCAATAAAACCACTAGCAATAATAAATGGGAATATCGCTTTTTTATCAAATCCTAAACTACGTACCATTGCTAAAACAATAGGCGTCAGTATTAAAGCCGCACCATCATTTGCGAAGAAGGCTGCTACAACTGAACCTAAGAGCATGATAAAGATAAACATTTTCAAGCCATTACCCTTTGATGCTCTTACCATATGTATGGCAGACCATTCAAAGAATCCAATTTCATCTAATATGAGTGAAATAAGAATAACTGCAACAAAAGTTAAAGTCGCATTCCAAACAATTCCAGTAACTTCTAGTACGTCTGAAAAGCTTACAACGCCAGTGATTATAGCAACTACAGCACCAATTAAAGCTGTAACACCAATATCCAAACCTTTAGGTTGCCATATGACAAAAATTAACGTTAATAGAAAAATAGTGATTGCTAATATCGTCATCATTAACACTCACCTTTCTCTACTGTTTCACATATACATGGGACAGTACTGGAACTCAATAGAGTCAGTCGTGATGTAACGTCATCCAATACGTCATGATTCAATTTGTATAAATTTTTATTACCATCTTTTCTGGATGTAATTAAATTATTGTCTTTTAATACTTTCATATGATGACTTAATGTGGGTTGAGAAAAAGAAAAATGCTCTAATAAATCACAAGCGCATAATTCACCACAAGATAACAAATCTAATATTTCAAGACGGCTACTATCAGCAATCACTTTTAAGTATTGTGAAATTTCTTTATAATTCAATTTTTCTTCTTCCTTTCTACTTGGAACCTTTTATAACGTTGATAATTTTTATTACCACCTGACAAATTAAACACTTGTTTAAAACCTAAATTAATGAGTACGTTTTGTGCAGCATTCCCAGTAGTACCTTTATTACAATAAGTCACTATCTTTTGATTTTTATCTAATGTTTTTGCATAACTTCTCAACATTTTCAATGGGACGTTAATCGCTCCATCAACATGATTAACTTCAAATTGCTTTGGAGAACGTACATCTAAAATCAATAAATCATTATTTTGTTTTATGACTTCTTCAGGCGTTATAATTTTGCGTCCTCGAGTAATATTGTGTCCAATCATCCCTGTATAAATAACAGGATCTTTAGTTGTAGAAAAAGGAGGCGCATATGCTAAATCTAAATGAAATAAATCTTCTGCATTGGCACCAAACGTTATAGCAGTAGCTAGTACATCTATTCTCTTATCTACACCTTCATACCCAACAATTTGGGCACCCAGTAATTTAGAATTGTTTTTATCAAATATAGCTTTAATTACCATTTCTTGGCCTTGCATATATTCTGGACGATTCGGTTTCACATTGTGTAATACGTCAATATCAATATCTAAATCAATAGCTTCTTTTTCAGTTAAGCCTGTTTGGGCAATTGTCATATCAAATACACGAACAATGCCTGTTCCTAAAATCCCTTTATGTTCTAGATTTCCACCAGTTAATCGATCTCCTAAAATACGTCCCATTTTATTTGCTGTAGAACCTAGCGGTCTATATATAGGGTTACCGGTAATTAAATTATAACTTTCTGCTGCATCACCAATTGCATATATATGAGGAATATTTGTTTCCAAATACTTATTGGTTTGTATTGCTCCAGATTCTCCAATATTAATACCAATTTCTTTAGCTAATTTAGTATTTGGTATGACACCAATCCCAATAATAATTAAGTCTGTATCAATTAATTCGCCAGTTTTTAAGCTGACTCTATTTATCGTATGATTCTCATCATAATCAATAATGTCAATTTCATTATAGACATATACGTTAGCTTTATCTTCAATATATTCTTGAATCATAAAACTCATATCGTCGTCTAAATGAGGCATAAAAGTGTTACGTTGAACAATTGAAGTGTTGTAATTAGATAATTGTTCTAACATCTCTAAACCAATAAATCCACCGCCAACGATTGTTATATTCTGAACATCATGGTCATTAATATAATTATAAATTGCTTTCGCATCATTAATATTCTTAACTTTAAACACATTGTTATAGTCTTCGCTATCTAATTGAGGAAGTTCTTTAGGTGATGAACCTGTGGCTAATACTAATTCGTCATATTCTTGAATCATCTTTTCATTATTTACTAAATTGGTAACTGTTATTGTTTGATCAGTATCATTTATCTGATTCACTTCATGTTTTGTATAAATATCTATATTAAAGCGCTCTTTAAACCATTTAGCATTTCTTGGCGTGAGTTCATCAATATCAGATACATTACCGCCTATATAGTAGGGGATACCACATACTGAATACGAAATATCACTATCTTTATCAAAAACGATAATTTCCACATCTTCACTATTTCTTCTTGCTTTAGCCGCGACACTTGTACCGGCAGCAACTGAACCAATGATAACAATTTTTTTCAATATTCTAACCCTCCATAAGGTATGACAAAGTAATTATTAAGACTTTCATTTTTAATCTTGTTTATCCAAATCGATTCATCTTCTTTTTTGTTACTAAAAAGGTCATCACGTTGATTTAGCGTAACTAATGATTGATTAACGACCCACCAATTATGTCCTATATTGGCTCTATTTAAATCTTCTACTAAACGTTTAGATTCTAAATAAGGTGTTTTTTCTGCTAGTGTTACGATTATCATCTGTGTTAAATCTTGATTTTGAATTTTAGGTAATAACGTTTCAACATTACTGGTAGTTTGAGTTGATTTTTTCTTTAATTCTTTATGGTGATTTTCACTAGAATCAAGTAACAGCAAGGTATGGCCTGTAGGAGCTGTATCTACAATTACGTAATCCATGTCTTCTTGGTTTTCCATAATGTCACTAAAGGCTTTGAAAAATGCTATTTCTTCTGTACAAGGTGATTTTAAATCTTCCATAATATAATCGATATCGTCTTGTGGTGTATCATCATTCACTGTGGCTAGGACTTCTTTTTTATACTTTTCTAATGCTTGTTCTTCATCAATATAAGCAGTATTTAAATTACTTGTGGTTTCAACATTAATTTCTTTAGTAGGGTCAGTAGTTGCTAAAAGAACACGATGTCCTTTATTAGATAATGCTGTAGCTAACTGCGTTGCTACTGTCGTTTTACCAACGCCACCTTTTCCCATTGTAAATAAGTATTGAACTTTACTATTTTCAATTTCATCTATTAATTTATTGAATTGCGGATGATCTTCAACAATAAAGTCATCATTTTCAATTAAGTTATCATCATTTAATAGATTAGTTAAACTTTCTATACCTTCTTCTTTCTGCTTTTTATATGGAACGTAATAAGCATGATTGTTATTTAACCATTCAATAAAATGATTAATGTTTTTATCTTGTTCTGATTTCATCTGACTCGAAATTAAACCGTGACTTTCTTCTATATAGTTGTTAATGATTACTTTGAATTTAGAAATTGACAGTTGTTGTAATTCTTGTTGCGCTCTTTGAATTTCATATATAGAAGAGTGGCTAGGTCTCGCAACTAACATCATGGTCGTATCTTCTTGGTTACGTAGTTTTTCAAGTGCCGAATTATATTTATCTCTATTTTCATCTAAACCCGATAATTGACCTAAGCAAGAAGCGTCATTACTTGTTGTATTTAAATAATCTGTCCATGCAGAAGGTAATTCAAGCATTCTCAAGGTGTGACCTGTTGGAGCTGTATCAAATATAATGAAATCAAATTCTTGTTCTAAAGTTTTATCGGATAAAAAATTTGTAAATTCATTAAAAGCTGCTACTTCAACTGTACACGAACCACTTAACTGTTCTTTCATCTCAGAAAGCACATCTTCTGGTAGAATACCCTCATAAGGTTCTATAGATTGTGCTTTATAATCTTCTGCAGCAGCAATCGGGTCAAAATTGGCTATAGAGAGATTAGGTATAGGTTGATATTTAGTTAATTTATTAGATAATTCCATTTGAAATACATCTTGTAAATTACTAGCTGGATCAGTACTTACTAAAGCTACTTTCTTTCCATTCTCTGCTAAGTTTAAAGCAATAAAACTTGATATCGTCGTTTTGCCTACGCCACCTTTACCAGTAAAAAACAAATATTTTGTTAACTCAACGTTATCTAAATTCAATTTATTTAAGTATTTAACAGCATCCATCTCCATCACAGCATCCTCCATTTCTCATCTGATTAACCGTAATAATTTCATCAGCTTCTTCTTGGGTAATATAAGCGCCCGTTTTAGCTATATTGCCTTCTATAAAAGTGATTGGTAAAACTTCATTACCTTTTTCTTGAATTAAACGAATAGCTTTTTTATTTTTAATAAATTCGTTCGGATTATTGTTCATATTATAACGATGAACTTCTATTTGATTTTGTTTTAAATATTCATTGATTTGGTTCGTCTTTATTAGTGTTTCATCCGGTTCTGGACCACATACGCCAGTAGAACAGCACATAGCTTCTTCGTATATTTCAATATTTAACATTATACTCACCTCATTAATTATTTTACTATCATAGATTAACATCTATATAGATTGGTGTCTATGTATTGATTTGGATTTTTAAAATTTTACTTAATTTGAGTTTCTAATAATATAGCTAGGAAGAAAATATTTTTACTATTGCTGTGGAGCATGTCTAAGTTTATGTAAAATTATAGTTTTTTAATCTTGCAATAATGTATATATTGGTTTATATTTAATATATCAAAAAAAGTTGATATATTAAATGGAATAAAATTATTTAGACAATAAGGAGGTGTGCCTGATTGCGAGTAAACCACGCAAGTACTTTATCTGTTGGTTACTTTGTAAGTTATTTAAATCTTGTTATGGTATCAAGAGAAGTCACTTTAAAAGAAGCTACAATATATATGGAGAAGGAGTTCTTTAAAGGTAATATTCATCAGTATGGTGAATCAACAGAAAATAACTACAAACAAGCAATACAAGAACTCAAACAAAAATAGAAATATCTATATATAAGAGAGGTGATTATTTAATGGAAATTATTCAGTCCAGTCCTAATAGAACTGAGGAAGAACAATTAGACTTTTATGAACAGATGTTTAATGCGCTAGCTGATAAAATCAGACTTAAAATTCTACATTCAATACGTCAAAGTGATTCAAAATCTTTATGTGTTTGTGATCTAGAAGAATTATTAGCATTAAAACAATCTAAACTTTCCTATCATTTAAAAAAATTAGTAGATGCAAATATTCTTATTGCTGAAAAGCATGGCACATGGAATTATTATAAAATTAATGAGCAACAAATACAGGTGGTTTTAAAAGAAGATACTTGCTGTAAGATACTTTAAGTATCTTCTTTTTAACATAGAATTAATCAATTTTTTTTGATTATTATATCAAGAAAAGTTGATTAAATAAATTCGGAGGCGTTATACTAATGGTAGATTCAATTATGGAATTCATAAAAACATTTCTGATGTTATTTTTTGAATTATTATTACTATTTATAGTAGTGAGTTTTATAGTAAGTCTGATTCAACAAGTTGTTTCAGAAGAAAAAATTAAAAAGCTTTTGAGCAAACCTAATAAAGCCGTCAATTATATATTAGGTATGATATTTGGTGCTGTTACACCATTTTGCTCTTGTTCAACTATTCCAATACTTGCAGGTCTATTAAATTCCAAAGTTCCTTTTGGTCCAGCAATGAGTTTCTTAATTGCTTCACCGTTAATGAATCCATTAATGATATTTATGTTATGGGCATTATTAGGGTGGAAAGTAGCTGTTGTTTATTTTGTAGTACTAGCAATTTTCAGTATTTTAACAGGTTTAGTGTTTTCAAAAATGAATTTAGCTGAAAGTTATAAAGGGGTCAATGTTAAAGGTGATGGCTTTTTTGCTAATAAATCAGGATCTCGTTTTAAACAAGCATTAAACGATGCGTGGGCATTTTTATACCCAATGTTACCTTATCTATTTATTGGTGTATTTATTGGCGCCTTTATATACGGATTCATACCTGAAGAATTTATAACTAAGTATGCAAGTGGTGATGGTTTTATATCGATCTTTATTGCTTCTGTTATCGGTATCCCTATGTATATCAGACCAGAAACAATGTTACCTATAGCCGAAGCATTAGTATCAAAAGGTATGTCGCTAGGAACAGTAGTAGCATTAATAATTGGTGGTGCTGGCGCAAGTATTCCAGAAGTCGTATTGCTATCTAAGTTATTCAAGAAAAAATTTGTAATATCATTCGTTATCGCCATTTTAGTTGTAGCTATTTCTACAGGTTTGATTGTGAACATCGTTATTTAAAGGAGGTGAGATAATGGGAGTCAAAGACGTATTAAAAAAATTAAAACCTCAGGAACAATCTTGTTGTTCAGTAGAAATTGAAGAAAAAAAAGAGAAAAATGAAAAAGAGCAGCAGGATAATAATAATTGTTGTAACAATTAATTTATAAGCTTGTAAAATATATGCTTCTAATAAATGAACGACAAATTCCAATGTAATAGTATGGAATTTGTCGTTCTTTCGTTTCAGTTAAGAAAAATTATTTTGCTTGTTTAGTATTTCTTTAAGACTTATAACAAAAAGACGTTAATTAAAAACCGCATCATTAACCGATACGCAGAGGCTTATCATAAATAAAACTAAAAATTAGATTGTGTATAATTTAAAAATTTAATGAGATGTGGAGGAATTACATATATGAAATATTGGAGTATACCTTGCAATATCATACGATGTTTATAGAGTGTTTAATAAACCATTTTTCAACTATTGATGATCTAGAATATATAATAACTGTACAAATTATATTGATTATGGAACTACAATTCAATTAAGAAATTGATGATGAAATTTTAAATTTAAACTAATGGAATCAAGAAAGAATGAAAGGAAATATACAATGCCCACGATTAATAAAAGGAAGTTTATTAGATTTTGTGTTAGAAACAGTAGATGTTTTTGTAAATGGAAGTAAAAATGATTGCGAATTAGTAAATTTTAATTATAAAGAAGGAAAAGTAGTTTCACGTTATAGTACAAAATTTGAAAGCAATCCTAAATTAAGAAAAAAGCAATTGATATCGACGGTAAAAGTTGTAAGGTATGTTATTTTTGATTTTGAGAAAATTTTATGGGGCATAGGGAAAGTTTTATTGAAGTTCATCATATTAAGGCAATGTTTACTATAAGAAAGTTGAAATACACTCAGAAACAGACTGGATTCCCGTTTTTTTCAAATTGGCACAAAATGATACATAGGCCCACCTATATATTGAAGATTTAAGTTAAACGATAAATAATATTTTTCTCTTTTGTATAGAAATTTTTTTGGGAATGATATTAATTAGTATAAAAATGAATATGTCTACAAAGAAGGAGAGATTTTATTGAAACACATTAATCAATTTTCTGAATCGACACTAGCACAACTAGAAAAAGATCAACAACACGTATTTTATGTATACTGTTTGATGGACCCAAGAAATGATGAATGCTTTTATGTTGGTAAAGGTAAGGGGAATAGAATATTTAAACATAAACAAGATGCGCAGAAAAAAGTATTGTACGAAGATATATTTATAGAAGAAAATAAAGATAACTTGAAATTTAATAGAATTAACGAAATTTGTAGCAATGATTTGAATGTTTTAGGATATATAATCAGTTATGGATTAACCGAATCTGAAGCATTTTCTGCAGAAAATGTTCTTATAAACTTTCTTAACCTAACAAATAAAACTACATTAACAAATATGATTAACGGTCATGGATCTAAGGCATACTTAGTTGAAGATTTAGAAAATGAATTTGGCTACGATTCAATTAATCTTGAAAACATAAATACGAATGAATTAATTTTAGCAGTGAAAATCAGAGATGCATTTCTATTAGATAAGGATGAAAGTAAAGAGTATCCTATTAATGAAAGTAAACGTGATAGAAATAACCTTAAATCGCGTACATTAGGTAGTTGGATAATAGGAAAAGATAAAATACATAAAATAAAATATATTATTGGTATCAATACAGGTGCTAATAATGCAGTTGTCTCAGCTTATGAAGTATCATTTGAACAAGCGGAGAGTATCGAAACAAATAATGGTAGAATGAGATATGCGTTTATTGGGCTTTCAGAAAGAGATGCTACTCTAAAAAAATTGAATTTATACAAAAAAGCACTACCAGATTTAAGATTTGGTAGTGGTAGCGCTACAGCATATATAAATAATGGGACAATGAAAGTTGATTAAATGAATAAAAACATCCAATTCCTTAAATTAGCCTTTGAAAATTTTATACTCGTATATATAAGTGAAAAACTTAAAAGAATTAGATGTTAATTAAAGGAGAGAATGCTATGCCATCAGATGATATTGTAAAAAAACTATACTCAAAAGAGGATATTCGATTAGAATTAGGACTTACTCCGCATAAGTTTAATAAAAAAATGGAAACTATTGCTAAGCTTTTTAAAATTGATATGAAAATTTTTCACAATTACAAAGGCCAAGATAAAAATAATCAGTATACATTTAATGGTGTCGCAAAAGAATTAATCAAAGTGTTGCTAAAAAGTGTTGATTATTACCCAGTGGATATCAATTCCAAAAAATTTAAACAAAATGGAAAATCTAAAAAAGAAATGATTGAAAATATAGATAACTCTAGTTACATGAAATATATTTATCAGTTAATGAAATCTATCAATGAAATTCAATACAAAAGGTTAATTGCTGATATACATATGAAAGATGTGTACCAGAATACAAAAGCATGGTTAAATAATGGTGAATCAATTAATAAAAAAGAACAAGAGCTATACCAATATATGACAATTTTACCATTACATAAAAGAGTTGAACTGCAAAATGAGGTATTAAAATCTATAGACGAAACAATTTTTCAATTTCTCGCAAAAGAACATAGAAATAATCAAATTGAAGAAAATAATGAATTAGAAGCATATACAAAAGCAATAAAAGAAGGTAGAAATCCTAAAAATGATTATGAATTAAATCATCTCCTATATAAAAAAAATCAATTACCCTTAGATAGTCTAATAGAAGATATATGGGACTATGAGGAAACAGAGTATACTGAGCTTGATTGGTTAATTGCAGATATGCTAAAACGTTCACAAAGAGCTGATAGTAATTTTATCGAAAGTTTAGAGAAGAAAAACAAATTGAGAAAAAATATTCATAAAGATTCCATTAAAAGTATATCTAAGTTGATTGATCATGAATTAGTTAAAAATAATAGAAAGTGGGACGTAGCAGAATTTTATAAAAATCAACAATTTTGGAATAATAGTACATTAAGACGTAGCTCTCAAAATTTTGGAATTTTATATTACAAAAAGAATAGGTTACATACAATGAATCAAAGTAATATTATTAAGAAAATAAAAATTATCGAAGCTAATATAGAGAGTGCAAATAAACAGCCGAGCTATTTAGATTTCTTTTTACAAGCTAAGTTTGATTTAGAGAGGTTAGAAAGTGAATTAATGAAATATAGCATTAATCCGAAATATTTTAATAAGATAAATAGTGATTACGTAAGATATGCTATTGAAGATGTACATAATGCAATTATTAAAATTGACAGATATATAAGTAACGATAAAGTGAAGTTAAACTATTCAAATGTCCAAATGGTAGTGAGAAACGAAATAACAGAACAAGGAAGCTACTTTGTAACCCAGGCATTGAATACACTGTCAAAGGTAGAAGAGTCTGGCTACAGCTTTGATAATTTCATGGTAGGACCTTTCGTAGAAGACTTTAAAAAAGCAATTAAAAATCGTAGATTTGGTTCTAAAAAAGATTAAGATTGTTTTTTAGAGTTAAACATAAGAATAAATTTAAATAAAAAAATAAACCCAACAAACCTTGTTATATCAATGTTTGTTGGGTTTATTTTTTTGGTGATTTTTTAATAACTCAATTACATCTTAGGATAATATCGCTAAATTATACATTGTCGAGGCCAAGACAAATAAAAAATTAAAGCAAAAGTTAGCGCGCAACTTTCTGCTATAAAGGAGCAAATTTATATGGAGACAAGAGACAAACTGATGTCATTGACTCAAAGTGACAAAACACAGCAATGGCTAATGGACAAGTCATCTAACCAAGATGACATTCAACAATTGCAGCAACAATTCAGTCAGCAGCTTGATCAACAATATAATGCACTTTTAGCTGATGAAAAAGCTAAGTTAGACCAATACGTGGAAGTACATCAAGGATTGGAATCATTAAAGGAAGAGATTGAATCAGAACCTATTACGCTTAATATCGATAAATTACCCGATATCAAAGCAACAATGCTTGAAAGAGCCAAGAATGATGAACATTCTGATAAAATCGAAAAGCTATTTGATAGGTTAGAACAGGCATTAAATGGTACGAATCGATTATATACGCAATTATCGTTGATTGGTACACGAACACATCGAATTACAACTAAAAATTTTAATCTTCAAGGCTTACCTAAAGCAGTCCAACATACGATTTTACCTTCAAAATTTAAGAAGGTGTATACAGTCGATTTTAAATCGTTTGAACCATCAGTTGCAGCGTACATGACTCAAGATTCAAAACTGATTGACTTGTTAAATCAGAAAGACGGACTGTATGACGCATTGCTAAGTGAATTAGGCTTATCAGATGAGCTACGTGTATTTGTTAAACGTGCATTTATTGGTTCGTTTCTATTTGGAGGTAACTTCAAAAATCCTAAATTCAAGCTGAATCAATATGTAAGTGAAGTACAATGGTTGGATGCGGTCAGCCAATTTACAAAAGTCATTGAACTTAAGAAGCACGTTGAAAAGAGTAATTCCATGCCTATGCCTTATAGTATTGAGCATGATATGAGCGCATTTCAAGGTAGCAGTATTATGGCAATCTACGTACAAACTGTAGCGAGTTATATTTTCAAGCACATTCTGCTAAAAGTGTACAAAGCACAGTGCGATCAAAAAACGTTCAAGATTATAGTACCTATACACGATGCGATTATGATTGAATGTGAAGATGAAGAAATTGCACAAAATGTGGGTCAGTTAATGAAAGATACGGCTAACCAGTTGTTCAATGGTGAATTTGCACATGTGACAGTGGAAGAAATAGGAGGCGTAGACCATGAATAATGATAGAGGACAAAGCCTACACATCCCAAGTAGTACACCAATCAAAGAAAATAATATATATGTAGCTACGTTACATTCTGTGATCCAAACAGATTTCTCAGGTGAAATAAAGCACCAATTCACGTATGAAATTGAAGTGAACAATCAGATTGTATATGCGAATCGTAATATTCCAACAAAACCGAGCGCTAATCAGTTGTCAATTCATGATTGGCTGAAACGTCATAGCAACTATAGCGCAAGTCATGAAAACTATGAGCCTTATATTGATCAGAAACATTTAATTCTATTAGGTCAATATAACGGTAACTATTATGTACAAGATGTAGCATCGTTAGATGCGTTTGGAGGCGTATTATCATGAATCATATATTACAAATGTTATCTAAGCTATTAAGTGTGGCCAAGGAGGCAATCGACCGTCAAGGTCTGATTGCTATCCTAACTATTCCTGTTAATAATAACGATGAAATAGAAGAAACGGCTCAAGGTGAAACCGTGTATAACGAACTTATCGATCAGTTACGACTTAATATCCCAAAAGATACGGATTATCAACCTAACATCTATAGTTATTTTGGTATTAAGAAGAATCCTAATGACACCGTACTCATGGAAATGATGATAAAGGTTTTTCATATCAAACGCTTTAATTCAGAACTGTTTATTTTCAAAGTTAACGGGTGGCAAAAGATAAATGGAGATGAATTACAAGGGTTGATATCTAAAATGATACAAGTATTGCTTGTAGATTATAAGCCTTCACTAAGCACTCTAAAAAATGTCGTAGATGGATTGCAAAAATCAACAGATGTAGAAGAACTTGTTGAGAATGAGCGCTATATTGGTTGTGGTGAAAATATGTTCGATCTTAATACGTTTCAAGTCGTTAAAAATTCAATCGATATCTTTCCAAAAACACGATTGAATTTATCATTAAGTACAAATGATGTAATTACTGATAAGATACCGCCTTATTTTAAGCAATATATGTTACAACTTGCGAATTATGACGATGATTTACAATACTTTCTTTTCCAACATACAGCAGTATTACTTACAGCTGATACTAAATACCGTAGGGGTCTCATATTATATGGTGGAGCTAAGAATGGTAAATCTGTATATATTGAACTAGTTAAATCATTTTTCTATAGTAAAGATATTGTGTCTAAGCCACTTAATGAGCTTGAAGGTCGTTTTGACAAAGAAAGTTTAATTGACAAAAGTCTAATGGCAAGTCATGAAATTGGGCAATCTAGGATTCAAGAAAAGATCGTAAATGACTTCAAAAAGTTATTATCTGTAGAATCAATGCATGTTGATCGTAAAGGAAAAACTCAAGTGGAAGTCATTTTGGATTTGAAACTTATTTTTAGTACAAATGCGATACTTAATTTTCCTCCTGAACATGCGAAAGCTTTGGAGCGTCGAATTAATATTATTCCATGTGAGTATTATGTTGAAAAAGCGGACACTTCATTAATTGATAAGCTCCAGAGTGAGAAGAAAGAAATCTTTCTTTACTTGATGTATGTGTATCAACAGATTGTAAAAGCAGATATCGAGTATCTTGAAAATAGCCGTGTCACTGAAATTACTCACGATTGGTTAAATTTTGGATATGAATTTGTTTCTAGCAGGTCCGTAAGTAATGCAAATCAGAAAGCATGTATTAATTTACTCAGAAAACTTATAGAAATCAAATCAGGATCACGAATCAAAGTATCCGAGTTAAATAAAGTTATTAATGAAGAAATAAAGGTAAGTTCTCAGGTTATTAAACAGTTAATTCAAGCAAACTTTGATACTCAAACCAAACTATACAATGGCTACGATTATTGGATTGATTTAGGTTGGAAAGAAGCCAATAAAAAAGAGATTCATGATATTTCGGAAAAAGATAATATTATTTCATTAGATAAAAATGAAAATATAACAGACGATGAGGCATTAGATGAAGAGAATTTGGACTTTGATTGGGAGGACTTTGACGATGAATAATGAACAAATTGAAGCATTTGTAGAAGTGCTTGTACCTATCATAGAAGAACGTATCAATAAAGGTAATTAAGGCTAATTACGTACTACAGGCAGTTGCCTGTAGTACTCATATGATTAAGTGGTAAAAGTGATAAAAATGAAACGAAATTATAAATATATATTATCTATATGTTGTTACAAGACCGATAGTCTGTAGCAATAATCTAATAAAAGGAGCGGTATGATATGAAGGGTAAAATTGCACTTTATTCACGCGTTAGTACGTCAGAGCAGTCGGAGCATGGGTACTCAATCCATGAGCAGGAACAAGTACTCATCAAAGAAGTTGTGAAAAATTTCCCAGGTTATGACTATGAGACATATACTGACTCAGGCATTTCAGGTAAAAATATTGAAGGTCGTCCGGCAATGAAACGTCTATTACAAGATGTTAAGGATAATAAAATCGAAATGGTGTTAAGTTGGAAATTGAATCGTATCTCACGATCAATGAGAGACGTGTTTAATATTATTCATGAATTCAAAGAACATGATGTAGGGTATAAATCGATTTCTGAGAATATTGATACATCCAATGCTTCTGGAGAAGTACTCGTTACAATGTTTGGGTTAATAGGATCTATAGAACGCCAGACTTTGATTTCGAATGTGAAACTTTCTATGAATGCTAAGGCAAGGAGCGGAGAGGCAATCACCGGTCGTGTTTTAGGCTACAAATTATCACTTAATCCACTTACACAGAAAAATGATTTGGTTATCGATGAAAATGAAGCTAATATTGTACGTGAAATTTTCGATTTATATTTGAATCATAATAAAGGCCTCAAAGCCATTACAACCGTACTTAATCAAAAGGGGTATCGTACTATTAATCAAAAGCCATTTTCAGTGTATGGTGTTAAATACATTTTGAATAATCCAGTCTATAAAGGCTATGTCAGATTCAATAACCATCAAAACTGGGCTGTACAGCGAAGAAGTGGCAAAAGTGATAAAAATGATGTGATATTGGTCAAAGGTAAACATGAAGCCATTATAAGTGAAGAGGTATTTGATAAAGTTCATGAAAAATTAGCTTCTAAAAGTTTTAAACCGGGCAGACCTATTGGTGGAGATTTCTACTTACGTGGCCTTATTAAATGCCCAGAATGCGGAAATAATATGGTATGTCGACGGACGTATTATAAAACGAAAAAGTCCAAAGAACGGACAATCAAGCGTTATTACATTTGTTCCTTATTCAATCGTTCAGGGAGTTCTGCATGTCACAGTAATTCCATCAATGCTGAAGTCGTCGAGCGTGTAATTAATGTTCATTTGAATCGTATTCTGTCTCAACCAGATATTATCAAGCAGATTGCGTCAAATGTGATAGAAGAACTGAAACAAAAGCATAGTAACCAAACAGAAATTAAATATGACATTGATAGTTTAGAAAAACAAAAAGCTAAGCTTAAAACACAACAAGAACGATTGTTAGAATTGTTCTTAGATGATCAGATGGATAGCGAAATGTTAAAAGCTAAACAAAGTCAAATGAATCAACAGTTAGAAGTATTAGATCAACAAATTAAAGAAGCGCAACAAGCAAATCAATCACAGGATGAAATACCTAATTTTGATAAATTAAAAGGACGACTCATTTTGATGATAACACGATTCAGCGTGTACTTAAGAAAGGCTACACCCGAAGCTAAAAATCAACTTATGAAAATGTTAATTGATTCAATTGAAATTACGACAGATAAACAAGTAAAACTTGTAAGGTATAAAATTGACGAAAGTCTTATCCCTCAATCTTTGAAAAAAGATTGGGGGTCTTTTTTTATGCCCAAATTCCAATTTGAAATATATGGTCAAAATGATTATTTCATCGACCAAATTACCACTTTTACCACTTAGTTATTAGTGACAAAAGTGAGCGAAATGAAATAAAAATCAAATATATATTATCAAAATGATGTATCACATGCATACATCAATCAAATACATTAGGAGGTCATAACCATGACACTAGAACAACAACTCAAGCACTATATAACCAACTTATTCAATCTGCCAAGGGACGAAGTGTGGCACTGCGAATCTATCGAGGAAATCGCTGATGATATCTTACCCAATCAATATGTAAGACTTGGCCCACTCAGTAATAAAACACTTCAGACTAATACCTACTACTCTGACACACTTCATGAAAGTAATATCTATCCTTTCATTCTCTACTATCAGAAACAACTCATAGCCATCGGTTATATCGACGAAAATCACGATATGGATTTCTTATACCTACACAACACTATCATGCCTCTTTTGGATCAACGATACTTACTAACAGGAGGACAATAAAATGCATAAATACATCAAAATTACACAATTAGTCATTACAATACTAAGTGAAATCATCATTTGGATGAAAGAGTCAGAACGAAAGGAAGTCTCTTATGAATAGATATATCACCCGGGGTATCGCCAACAACTTACCTAATATCTTACAACACCAATTATGGCAACTCGTATCTGAGCGAGAACAAGAACAAACCAAAGATAATACTTCAGTAGATTATTTTCATATATTCCAGTTCAATAAGCATCGCAATCAATTATATATCAAACACAAACAAGAACGACCTGAATATGCGAAAATCCATAAAGCTAATTATTCAAAAGCAATCAATATCAATAAGGTCTACATTATTCGAGAAGATGATGTAGACCTTTCTTATTATGTCATGTTATTACCTGAAGAATACTAGAGGAGTGAAAATTATATGGAAACAATCAAAAGTACATTAAAAACAGAAGCCATATTCAGTGATGACAAACAACATCGCTATCTACTTAAGAAAACATGGAATAGTGAAAAACAATCAATCACAATCATTACAATGTATCCGCATTATGATGGCATTCTCAATATTGACCTAACGACCCAACTCATCATGAACAAAGTTTCAGAAATGGATGCATTTGGTTCAATCAATTTTGTGAATCTATACTCTAATATTACAACCCCTATCAATCTCAAACATTTAGAAAATGCGTATGATAAGCATACAGATATTCAAATTATGAAGGCAGTGAAAGAGTCAGATGAAGTGATATTAGCTTGGGGCGCTTACGCTAAAAAGCCCGGTGTTGAAGCACGTGTTAATGAAGTATTAGAGATGTTGAAACCACATAAAAAGAAAGTAAAACGACTCATGAATCCAGAAACCAATGAAATCATGCATCCCCTTAATTCGAAAGCACGTCAAAAATGGATATTAAAAGTATAGCAACTAAAATGTTTATTCACTATCCATGAAAATAATTGAATTTCATATATATCTTTTAATCTACAATATGATTAAAAGATATATTATTTGGTTCTGTTGCAAAGTAAAAAAATATAGCTAACCACTAATTTATCATGTCAGTGTTCGCTTAACTTGCTAGCATGATGCTAATTTCATG
>NZ_JAESLA010000055.1:28814-29000 GCF_017892405.1 Staphylococcus sp. GDY8P85P
CAATGGCACGATATAAATAGCTCCATTTTCCTTTTATTTTGATGTACGTCTCATCAATACGCCATTTGTAATAAGCTTTTTTATGCTTTTTCTTCCAAATTTGATACAAAATTGTTGCAGATTCTTGAACCCATCTGTAGACCGTTGAATGATGAACGTTTACACCACGTTCCCTTAATAGTTCAG
>NZ_JAESLA010000056.1:0-1823 GCF_017892405.1 Staphylococcus sp. GDY8P85P
AGTCCAATTTATTATAGAACCCTTTATATTTAAGTCATACTTTTTATTAATAATGATTTCATTTCTATATCTTTGATATAATAGTATACCATTTTCCCATCCTTGTAAAAATTCAGCACGTCTCTTTTATAAAGGGCTCTCAAATGATACGATGTTGAAGCTATACTTAAACCTAATGTTATAGATAAGTCACAAACACATAATTCTTTCTCTTTAATTAGAGCTAATATAATTTTCAGCTTATTTTCATCACTTATCTTTAATAATGTATTGATAAGTCGTTGAGTTTTTTCTTCATTTAAAAATCTTAAAGCATAATTCACTTTTTCCTCATGAACACAAATGACGTCACAAATTTTATTGTTACTCATATTAAGTCACACCTTAATTTATAATATAAATCCTAATATCGTTTGTATGGTTTCATTTTCAATAATAATAAATAAGCCCAATGCTATGTAAATAACAGCCATAATCCAACGACTGAATTTCTCAACAATTTCACCCACACCAGGAATTCTAGCTAGTTTTTGTGCTGTGAATACTAAAAAGAAAATTAAAACTAAAAATACAATTAAGGTAGTCAGTAATTCAATAATATCCAATGCTACAAAATAAGGGACAAATAAACCAATATTATCTGCACCACAACTTGCAATTGTCACTAAAGAAACAGTCCCTACTAATTTGGACAAACCTTTTTCGTTTAATTCTTTTTTTGCTCTTTTTTCACCTTCACAATCATCATAAATAGCAACTTTTATACCTAAGTAGATGGGGATCAAACCTAATAAACCTAATATCCATTTCTCTGGAACATAATTTAACACAAAAGCTAAAAATAAACTGACTAATATGAGGATCATCGATCCTAGATATTGACCTATATAAATATCCCTATATTCTTTTCTAGTCTTTGCTCTAGCAAAAAATATTAATAAAATCACTAATAAATCTACCGCAGTTGCAATATAAAGTATTGCCGCAGTTATAATAGTCTGAACCATAGAGCACCTCATTCAAATATACATTTGAATGAATTGTATCATATATTGCATATCTTATGAATAATAAATATTAGAACCGAAAAGTGACACTTTAACTGATAGTAAGGGGCTGTGTATATACGAGTGATTTATAGATTCTTTGAGAATACGACTTAAAGCGATTTTAATTTGTCAGTTCATTGCATTTTGTTTTTTTAACAATTTCAATAATAAGAAGCACCTTATAGAACCCTCCTCATATTTGTCTTACAGGCCACATTATTACATTAATGGTACAATGCCACATGAGTCCGGGACATAAAGTTCTTGGATAAGTGAATAAAAGACAATTTCTATTGAAATGATATAGAAATTGTCTTTTTTATAAATTTTTTGATTATTTTCAGCTGGTTGAGCTACTACTTTTCTTATATTAAGTGCCATTAATACAAAACCAAGTTCTCTTTTGACTTTATTGAGTCCTCGGACAGACATCCGAGTGAAACCCAAAATAGCCTTCATAAATCCAAAAACAGGTTCCACATCAATTTTTCTTTGACTGTAGATATTTTTTGTTTCTGGTTCTGAAAGCTTTTTGTTAATTTGGGATTTAAAATATTCCCAGTTATAATTCTTCATTATTTTTTTGTTTGTTTTTGAATTGAAGTTCATACATTGATTTTTCAGAGGACATTCTGAACAATCATCACATTCATATAATTTGAAGTCTCGCTTATAACCATACTTATCATGACGATAGGCATATCTTTTAAAACCTAGCCGTTTATTATTCGGACAAATGAATTCGTCATTAATTTCGTCATAGTCCCAATTTTG
>NZ_JAESLA010000057.1:0-17728 GCF_017892405.1 Staphylococcus sp. GDY8P85P
ACACAGAAGTTAAGCTCCTTATCGCCGATGGTAGTTGGATTTACGTTCCGCTAGAGTAGGACGTTGCCAGGCAAATCGTAAGGATGCGATGAGCCGATATCGAGACCGTAAGGTCTCTTTTTTTATGCTTAAAAATCAAACCGAAGGTTTAATGATATATGTATAATGGCTTAACGAAGAGAAAGCGCTTGAAGCTGATGAGTTGAGAAAATTGAGAAGCGAGTTTAGTAGAGCTAAAAGAGCAAGCAATTTTAGAAAAGGAAGAAAGATGTGAGCGCTTGCCTCGAAGTAAAGTAAGGTTCTTAGCGCCGATGGTAGCCGATTTACGTTCCGCTAGAGTAGGACGTTGCCAGGCAAATCGTAAGGATGCGATGAGCCGATATCGAGACCGTAAGGTCTCTTTTTTTATGCTTAAAAATCAAACCGAAGGTTTAATGATATATGTATAATGGCTTAACGAAGAGAAAGCGCTTGAAGCTGATGAATTGAGAAAATTGAGAAGCGAGTTTAGTAGAGCTAAAAGAGCAAGCAATTTTAGAAAAGGAAGAAAGATGTGAGCGCTTGTGTTGAACTAAATGTACACAAATAACACTCCCATACAGATCAATGGGAGTGTTATATCATTAAATTAAAAGTGAATACAGCATCTTGTTTTCATTAATATAAATATTTGATGGATCAAAATTATGGACATTAGATTTGAGTTGATTAAGGTCATCGTGATTTTTCAGCTGAATGCCAATAATAACAGTACCCGTATTTTGAGAAGTTTTCTTTAAGTATTCAAACTTAGTAATATCATCTTGTGGTCCTAAAACATCATTTACAAATTCTTTGAGTGCACCAGGACGTTGAGGAAAGTTAAGTATAAAGTAATGTTTCATTTCCTCATAAAGTAATGAACGCTCTTCGATTTCTTTCATACGATTAATATCGTTATTACCACCACTAATGACGCATACTACAGTCTTACCTCGAATTTCTTTTTTATAATTCTCTAATGCTGCTACACTTAATGCACCTGCAGGTTCTGCAACGATGGCTTGTTTAGAGTACATATCTAAGATAGTTGAACAGACTGCTCCTTCATCTACTTGAATATAGTCGTCAACATATTGCTTAGCAATATTAAATGTGATATCACCTACACGTGCTACAGAAGCGCCATCTACAAATTTATCAATATGGTCGAGTGTAACAACTTTATTTTGTACAACTACTGATTCATACATGCTGCTAGCGCCAGTAGGTTCAACACCAATTATTTTAGTTTGAGGGCTATATTGATTTAAATACGTACTTATACCTGAAATCAAACCGCCACCACCAATTGCAGCGAATAAATAGTCAAAAGTGATAGCATCATGATTTGACTGATTCAAAATTTCTTTTGCAAGCGTGCCTTGACCAGCGATTGTGTTGAAGTTATTAAAAGGATCAATGAAGGTCATATGATTTTGTTTAGTATAAGCTAAAGCTTCTTTTAAACAATCATCAAAGGTGTCTCCAGTTAGCACGATTTTAACATTTTTTGAACCAAAGAATTTAACTTGATTAACTTTTTGAAGAGGTGTGGTCACTGGCATAAATATGACTGCTTGTAAATTTAGTGCTTTAGCAGTATATGCCACACCTTGAGCATGATTTCCGGCACTGGCACATGTAATACCTTTTTCTTTAGCCTCATCAGTTAATACCGAAATGGCATTATATGCACCTCTAAGTTTAAATGAACGTACCCATTGTAAATCTTCTCTTTTTAAATAGACGTTACAATCATATTTTTGCGAAAGATAGAGATCATATTGTAGAGGTGTCTCTTTAACAACATCTTTAATTCGTAAATATGCATTATCTACATCTTTAGCATTTACTGTTGTTTTTACAGTCATAGTATCTCAACCTTTATTTTTATTTTCATATTGTTCTATTAAATCTTCATACGCCAATGTAATGGCGATATCATCTAGTCCATTTACTAATTTATGTTTCCACGTTTCATCGATTTTAAATTTGAATGATTTATTATTTGCTGAAACTGTCTGTTGTGGTAAATCCACTGTAATTTCTTTCTGAGATGCTAAATATTTTCTTTCATCTTCATTCAAAGTTATCGGTAGCATGCCATTTTTTGTACAATTCATATAAAAGATGTCACTAAAACTTCCAGCTATAATAATATTAAATCCATAATCTTTTAAAGCCCATGCAGCATGTTCTCGACTTGAGCCACAACCAAAATTATCTCCAGTTATTAAAATAGAAGCACCTGCATATTCAGGTTTGTTTGGATTAAAATCTGGATTATCTGAACCGTCTGGTAGATATCGCCATTCATCAAACGCAAATGGTCCAAATCCACTTTTAGTAATGCGTTTAAGATGAGCTTTAGGAATAATTTGATCGGTATCTATATTGTCGTTAAATAATGGTACAACTTTACCTGTGTAGGTTGTAATAGGTTGAATATCCATTGTTAAACAACCACCTTTCTAACATCTACAAATTTTCCTTTGATAGCGGCAGCAGCTGCCATAGCAGGGGACACAAGATGCGTTCTCGCACCTTTACCTTGTCTTCCTTCAAAGTTACGATTACTTGTAGAAGCACAATGAATGCCTTCTGGTACTTGGTCTGGATTCATACCTAAACACATTGAGCAACCAGGTTCTCTCCATTGGAATCCAGCCTCTTTGAAGATTTTATCTAAACCTAACGCTTCAGCTTCTTTTTTAACAGAACGAGAGCCTGGTACAACGATTGCAGTAATCTTAGGGTGAACTTGATTACCTTTAACGATGTGACTAGCTTCTATTAAATCCGATAGTCTTGCATTTGTACAAGAACCTAAGAAGACATAACCTAAATCAATATCTTCTGCTTTTTGGCCTGGTTTAAGACCCATGTATTGGTAGGCACGCTCATCATTAATATTTTTAATTTGTGGAAAAGGTGTATTAAAACTAACACCCATTTCTGGATTTGTGCCCCATGTCACTTGTGGTTCGAGATGTGTGACATCGAGTTGAATAACTTTATCAAATTGAGCGTCCTCATCAGTATATAATTTACGCCAATCATGAATAGAACGTTCAAAATTTTGAGCATACATTCTACCTTTGACGTAATCGAATGTTGTTTCATCTGGTTGCATTAATCCATATTTAGCGCCAGCTTCTATAGCCATATTGCAAATCGTCATTCTAGCTTCCATGGATAACGCTTTGATTGTTTCACCCGTAAACTCTATAGCATAGCCTGTGCCAAAATCCACCCCATATTTACTAATAAGATACAAAATAATATCTTTGGCGTAGACACCTTTTGGTAGTTGACCTGTGACATCTATTTTTAAGTTTTTAGGTTTCGTTTGCCAAAGCGTTTGAGTAGCAAATACATGTTCTACTTCACTTGTTCCTATGCCAAAGGCGATTGCACCAAAAGCACCATGTGTAGCAGTATGTGAATCACCACAGACAATTGTTTTTCCTGGTTGAGTAAGACCAGTTTCTGGACCAACCATATGAACAATACCTTGTTCGTCTGAACCCATGTCAAAGAGATGAACGCCAAATGCTTTTGCATTTTTTTGAAGTGTTGTGATTTGTTTATTTGCAATTTCATCTTTAATATTAAAAATATCAATGGTAGGAACATTGTGGTCTAACGTTGCGAATGTTAAATCAGGACGTCTTAATTTACGGTTCTGTAGTCTCAATCTTTCGAAAGCTTGAGGAGAAGTCACTTCATGAATTAAGTGCAAATCTATATATAATAATTGAGGCTCACCTTCATTACCGGTTAAAACATGTTTATTCCAAACTTTATCGAATAACGTTTGTCCCATAAAAGTACTCCTCCTTATTCATAATTCTTTTTTAGTTCGTTAAAAATATCTGACGTAGTATATTGGCCATTTAAATCTGGTGTTGTTTTTCCTTCTTTAATTAACTGATATACCAATTGTTCTAGTTCTGATGCGGCATCTTCAAAGTTAAAGCTTTCACGCAAACACATTGCTAAAGAAAGAACCATACCAAATGGATTAGCTATATTTTGATTTGCAATATCAGGTGCTGAACCATGAATAGGCTCATATAATCTTGGCCCTTCTAAACTAAAACTAGCAGAAGGGGATAAACCTAGAGAACCAGGTATAGTAGAAGCTTCATCACTTAAAATATCTCCAAATAAATTTTCGGTTATAATTACGTCGAAATCGGTAGGTCGCGTAATTAAGTGCATACTACACGCGTCAACTAATAAATGGTTTACTTCTACTTCTGGATAATCCAAGCTAACTTCATCGATTGTTTGACGCCAAAGCTTACTCGAAGCTAGTACATTTTCTTTATCAACTGATGTTAATTTTTTCTTTCGATTTAATGCTAATTCAAATGCAACCTTCGCAATACGTTGAATTTCGTCTTTAGTGTAAGTTAATGAATCTAATGCACTAAGGTCATCAAGATGTCGAGGTTGACCGAAATATAATCCGCTAGTTAACTCTCTTACTATAATAAGATCAGTTCCTTTGACACGTTCTTCTTTTATTGGAGAGAAGTGGCTTGTACCGTCTGTAACTTTAGTAGGACGTATGTTAGCGAATAATCCTAATGATTTCCGCAATGCCAATAAGCCTTGTTCAGGTCTATTATTAGGGTTTGTCCATTGTGGACCACCTACAGCTCCCAGTAAAATTGCATCTGCATTTTTACACGCTTCTAAAGTATCATCTGGTAGGGGAACACCCTGCGAATCTATGGCTGCACCACCAAAGTCATACGACTTCAACTGATACTTAAATTGATATTTTTTACTTATTTGTTCTAATAGTTCTAACGTTCCACTTAATATTTCTGGACCTATGCCATCACCGGGTAAAGCTACTATTTTAAAAGGCATGATGATTACGCTCCTTATTTTGAATTTCACTCGCATATTTTGCATGCGCTTCTACATATGCTTTGCAAGAGGCATATAATACATCATGGTCAATACCGATACCATTAACGGTATGACCCTCTATATTTAATGACACATGAACTTCAGCTTGAGCATCAGTACCTTCAGTGACTGAATCAATTCGATATTCAATGAGTTCACTCTTATGCTTGAAAATTCGATCAACTGCATTATATATAGCCACAATTGATCCCGTACCAATACTTGAATCTTGATATAACTTACCATGTTTATCTTTGATAACGACGACAGCACTTTGTAAACCGTTTGACACAAATTGTAATTGCAGTGTTTCGACTTGATATATTGCATTTTGTTCATGTTCAGAACCTTGAATCAGTGCGTGTATATCACGATCTGTAACACTTTTCTTCTTATCAGCTATAGCTTTAAATTGTTTAAATAATTCAACTTGATTTTGAGGTTCAATATCATATCCTAATGATTTTAATTTTTCAGCAAAAGCGTGTTTACCTGATAATTTGCCAAGCGGTAAATCATTTTTACGTATACCAACAAGTTGTGGTGTCATAATTTCATATGTTTCTGGATTTTTTAGAACGCCATCTTGATGAATACCAGATTCATGACTGAAAGCATTTTGACCCACAATGGCTTTATTTCTTGGTACACGTATACCAGCATAGCGTGATATAATGTCGGATGTGTTTTTGGTTTCTGATAGATTTAATCGCGTTTCATTACCATAATGGTCTTTTCGTACATATAGCGCTAACGCTAATTCTTCTAGCGCAGTATTGCCTGCTCGTTCACCAATGCCGTTAACTGTTCCTTCTATTCGAGTAGCACCATTTTCAATTGCAGCTAAGCTATTTGCAACTGCCATTCCTAAATCGTCATGACAATGTGCACTATAAATAATGTCTTGGTTCGTCTTTATGTGCTCAATTAAGGTTTTAAAAATTTGACCATATTCATTTGGATAACTGTAACCAACAGTGTCTGGAATATTAATTATCGTTGCACCAGAGTCAACTGCCATTTGTACACATTTGATTAAGAAATCTGATTCTGTTCTAGTCGCATCCTCTGGTGAAAATTGAACGACATCGAAGTATTGTTTAGCATACGTGACATGTTCTTTAATTGATTCCAATACTTGTTCTTGAGTCATTTTGAGTTTATGCGTTAAATGAATAGGTGAGGTAGCTATAAACACATGAATAACTGGTTTTACAGCATCTTTCGTAGCCTCATAAACAGCATCAATATCTGATTTCTTACAACGCGCTAATCCACATACAGCTGTTTGAGTTAATGTATTTGAAATTGCTTGAACAGACTTAAAACTACCAGTACTAGAAGCGGGAAACCCAGCCTCTAGTATATCTACACCCCATGTCTCTAACTGTTTAGCTATCTTTAATCTTTCATCAAAAGAGAAATTAACGCCTGGTGTTTGTTCACCATCTCTTAAAGTCGTATCGAAAATTTGAATATGGCTTTCCATCTTTAACAACCCCTTAGCTATTATTTTTGAATGCTTTTAGATTTAATGAATGGCATCATTTTTCTTAACTCACGACCAACAGCTTCAATTTCATGACCGTGTTGTTGTTCGCGTAATTTATAAAATTCTTTAAAGCCATTTTCATTATCTTTAACAAAACTATTTGCAAAATTACCATTTTGAATATCTTTTAATACAGCTTTCATATTATCTTTGACATCCGATGTAATGATTCTAGGCCCTGAAACATAGTCGCCATATTCTGCAGTGTTTGAGATTGAATAACGAACGTTTTCCATTCCGCCTTCATACATTAAATCAACAATTAATTTCATTTCGTGTAATACTTCGAAATAAGCTAATTCTTTTTGATAACCCGCTTCAACAAGTGTTTCAAAACCACTTTGGATTAATTTATGGATACCACCACAAAGTACAGCTTGCTCACCGAATAAATCAGTTTCTGTTTCTTCTTTAAATGTTGTTTCAATGACACCCGCACGCGTAGCACCAATACCTTTTGCGTAACTTAAAGAAATATCGCGTGCTTGACCAGTAGCATCTTGTTGTACACCGAATAATGCCGGCACTGCAGTTCCTTCAACGAACGTACGTCTTACTAAGTGACCAGGTCCTTTAGGTGCTACTAGGAAGACATCGACATCTTTCGGTGGTTTGATAACTTCAAAGTGAATGTTAAATCCGTGTGCAAATGCTAAGGCATTTCCTGCTTCTAAATTAGGTTCAATTTCGTTTTTATATACATTGCCTTGAATTTCATCTGGTAATAATACCATGATGACATCAGCTTGTTTAACGGCTTCTGCGACTGGATACACATCAAATCCGTCTTCTTTAGCTTTGTCAAAAGAATGACCAGGGCGGATACCTACAATAACGTCATAGCCATTGTCTTTAAGATTTTGTGCATGTGCATGTCCTTGTGAACCGTAACCTACAATTGCGATTTTTTTACCTTGTAATGCATCTTTCTCAACTGATTGATCATAATAAACTTTAGTCATAATACATTCCTCCAAAAATTTAAAATTTCAATATTTTGAATATTCTCAAAATTATAGATATACTATTATTTATAAAATGTGATGTTAGTCATGTTTTGTTTATTTGTACTAGCGCATCAATGTAGAATTTACTTTATTGCTGGTTGATAACTTGAACTTCTAATACACTGACTTGTTTTTTTAATTTGGCTACTAATATTTTAAAAATTGCTTCATCTTCAATGTTAGCAATAATTTGCATATCAGAAATACCGTTGTCTTCTGATGGCTTAACTGTCAGTTCGTTTATATTATATTGTAGTCGAACGAAGGCGCTCGTGATTCTATTTAACGTACTTACTTGGTCTGTGACTTTTAACTGTAAAACGCGTTTCATTCTAATCCCTCCATTTCATGGTTCGCTTTGCCACTTGGAATCATAGGATTAACTGGTTCGGTAGGTGAGATTCTAACTTCAATTAATGCAGGCCCTTGATAATTAAATGCTTCATCAAGTGTCGCTGTTAATTTATCGGGATGATCAATTAAGTAACCTTTGACACCATAAGCTTCCGCCATTTTCATGAAGTCAGGTTGATCATTAAATACGGAATGAGAGAATCGATGGTTAAAGAATTTGTCTTGCCACTGTTTGACCATACCTAAGGTTCCGTTATTAATAAGAACGATCTTTACATTAAGTCCGTATTCAGGAAGTAATGCCATTTCCTGATTCGTCATTTGGAACCCACCATCACCAACGAAACAGATAACAGTTTTGTCGGGTTCAGCTAATTGAGCACCAATCGCAGAAGGAATACCAAAGCCCATCGTACCTAATCCGCCACTTGTAACCCATTGACCATGATGTTTGAAAGGATAGAATTGAGCCGCCCACATTTGATGTTGCCCAACATCAGTAGTAACGATGGCTTCACCGTGTGTAATTTGCCCAATATATTCAATCGCCTTTTGAGGCTTACAAAATGTGTCATCTGCCACTGTATATTTAAAAGGATGTTTGCTTTTATTTTCAAGACAATGTTGAACCCATTCATCATGAGAAGTTTCATTTTTAAACTTATGAGACAAAGCTGTCAATACCTGTTTACAATCAGCTACAATTCCCAAATCAGTGGCAATCACTTTATTGATTTCCGATTCATCAATATCCACATGAACAACAATAGCATTCGGTGCAAATTCATCCGGTTTGCTTGCAAGTCTATCATCGAATCGACTACCCAAATTAAGTAATAAATCACATTCAGTTAAAGCCATATTGCTAGCGTAAGATCCATGCATACCACCCATACCTAGAAATAATGGATTATCGTATGGAATCGCACCTAAGCCTAATAGTGTAGTCACTACTGGAATTTGATGTTTCGTTACAAACTGCGTTAATAAATCGTTGGATTGCGAATGATTTATCCCTGCACCTGCTAAGACTACTGGTTGTTTGGCCTTAGATAGATAATGAACTAATTGATCAATGTCTTTATTCTGAGGTTCTTCAGTAACTGTATAGGCTGGTAAATTCACGTCACTTACAAGTGGTGCAGTTGTTTTTAGCACACCCATATCTTTAGGGAAATCTATAACGACTGGGCCTTTACGACCTGAATTAGCTAAGTAAAATGCTTCATGAATAATTCTAGGAATATCGTTTACATTTTTAACTTGGAAATTCGCCTTCGTGATTGGTGTTGTCATAGAAAGTAAATCTGCCTCTTGAAAGGCATCTTTACCAATACCTGGCGTTGCTACTTGTCCTGTGAATACCACCAAGGGGAGGGAATCACAATAAGCATCTGTAATACCTGTAATTGCATTTGTAGCGCCAGGACCACTTGTAACTACGACTACACCAGTTTTGCCAGATACTCTAGCATAGCCTTCAGCAGCATGTGTCGCACCTTGCTCATGTCTTGCCAAAATGTGTTTAATTTTACCATCATAAAACGTGTCGTATAAAGGTAAAACTGCACCACCAGGATAGCCGAAAATAAAGTCAACATCTTCATGTAATAGGGCTTCAACTAAAAGTTCTGAGCCCGCTCTTAGTGTGTGATTCTCGTTACTATTGACGTCTGCTTTCAGATTAGATTGATTTGAATGTGCCGTAGTTGATGAACTAACGACGTTACTTTCCATTTTATTTGCCATGATGAACAACTCCTCTAGTTAGATAAGATTTTCGGGAACTTGCATTATGCCACCAGTGTTTGCACTCGTAACCAAAGCGGTATATCTCGCTAAATAACCTGATTTTACTTTAGCTTTAAAAGGTTGTAGTTCTTTTTTGCGTTGATTAAGTTCTTCTTCAGTTTGATTAACATCTAAAGTGCGATTGATTAAATCAATCGTAATTTCATCACCGTCTTTAATGAGGCCAATAGGACCACCTGATGCGGCTTCTGGTGAAATATGTCCAACAGCAATACCTCTTGTTGCTCCAGAAAATCTACCATCAGTAATTAATGCAACGTCTTTACCTAATCCTCTACCTACAATTGAAGAGGTAGGTGCTAACATTTCAGGCATTCCTGGTCCTCCTTTAGGTCCTTCGTAACGTATAACAACGACGTGACCTTCACGAACGATTTTGTTATCAATGGCCTCGACTGCTTCATCATGTGAGTTGAAACAGATTGCCTTACCAGTGAATGTTTTGATAGAAGGGTCAACACCACCAACTTTAATTACGGCACCTTTAGGCGCAATATTTCCGAATAAGATAGAGAGACCACCTTGTTTATCATATGGATTGTCAAGTGAGTGAATGACCTCAAAGTTTTTAATCTCTTTACCTTCATTATTTTCACGGAGCGTTTGTCCAGTCACTGTAAGTCTATCTGGGTGTAGAGTGCCTTCTTTTTTCATTAATTCATTTATGATAGCTGGACAACCACCAGCTTCGTGTACATCGTGCATTGAATATGATGAACTTGGTGCAATCTTAGATAAATAAGGCGTTCTCTTAGCAATTTCATTGATACGCTCTAAGTCATAGTCAATGCCAGCTTCATTTGCTATCGCTAAAGTATGTAATACCGTGTTAGTGGAACCACCCATCGCCATGTCCAGTGCGAATGCATCGTCAATTGCTTCTCTAGTCACAATATCAAGTGGCTTAATATCTTTTTTAATATTATCAACTAATTTAAAGGCCGCTTCACGAATCATTTCTCTTCTTTGTTCACTAACTGCTAAAGCTGTACCGTTATAAGGTAGTGCTAAACCTAACACTTCCATTAGGCAATTCATTGAATTTGCTGTAAACATGCCTGCGCATGAGCCACAAGTAGGGCAAGCATTTTGTTCCATATCTAAAAATGCTTCTTTCGAAAGTTTACCTTCTTTAAAAGCACCAACTGCTTCAAACATGGATGATAATGTTAATGCTTTCCCTTGAGCAGATAATCCAGCTTTCATAGGGCCACCTGAACAGAATATTGCTGGTACATTGGTTCTTACGGCAGCTAATATCATACCAGGTGTGATTTTGTCGCAATTAGGAATGTAAAATACACCATCGAACCAGTGCGCATTAATAACAGTTTCAGCAGCATCTGCAATAAGTTCTCGAGAAGGGAGTGAGTATCGCATTCCAATATGTCCCATAGCGATACCGTCATCGACACCAATCGTATTAAATTCAAAAGGAATTGCGCCTGCCTCACGTATTGCTTCTTTCGCGATGTCAGCCAGTTCTCTTAAATGGACATGTCCAGGTACAATGTCGATATAAGAATTACAAATCGCTACAAAAGGTTTATTCATATCTGTTGGATTTTTAAGTGCGCCCGTGGCGTGTAAAAGACTTCGAGCAGGTGCTTGTTGATCACCTTTTTTTATCATGTCACTTCTCATAAATAATTCCCCCATAAAACACATTAAGTTTGTTACACATAAAAAGACGTCCCAATTTGTGATTGGGACGTCTACAAGTCCCATTCAATGAGAAATAGGACTTAAACATTTAGTAATTGAAAGATACTAAAGTTCCAGCCCTTGAGAGTATAATAAAATAATTAAATTGTCAGTCGGATTATATGCTTGATGTGTCATTGTAGTCATTTTAATATACTCCTTCCTTGAATGGTTATATTTAAATAGTTAGAATTGTTTAAAAATTCGATAAACTTAATTTACTACACAGTGTTTATTAAGTCAATATAATTTTTAAGAATTTTCTAACATCAATCCTTTTTCAAATTTATGTTCCTTATAGGGAAATTGCTAGAGGAATTTGTTATACTTATTAAGTTAAATTGTTATGGCTTAATTCAATTGTGTTAGGAAAATTAAGTCATTTAAAATCAAAAATATAGCAATATAATTTAGTTAATAAAATAAGTAGAGAGAGTGGGACTAATGATAACGATTAATAACTTGGATGAATTAGATCAATTCGCTAATGTGTTAGTTCGACACTTAAAGCCTGGTGATGTCATTTTATTAAATGGTGATCTTGGTGCAGGTAAAACAACGCTAACTCAATTTATAGGTAAACATTTAGGTGTTAAACGTAATATTAATTCTCCGACATTTAATATTATAAAATCTTATAGAGGTAGTCATTTAAAGCTACATCATATGGACTGCTATCGTTTGGAAGATTCAGATGAGGACTTAGGTTTTGAAGAATATTTTCAAGATGAAGGCATCACTGTTATTGAGTGGAGTCAATTTATTTATGATTTATTACCTGAAGAACGATTAATCATTAATATAGATACTGTTAACGAAACGCAAAGAACGATTGAATTAAATGGCATAGGGACACATTATTTGAACGTTAAGGAGGAAGTTGAAAGTGAATTTATTACTGATTGATACATCAAATCAACCGATGTCAATCGCAATCATGCAAGATCATACCGTATTGTCTGAAATGACTACCGAAAATAAAAAAGATCATTCTAGTCAACTTATGCCTGGTATTCAACATTTATTTGAAGAAGCGAAAATTGATAAAAGCGAGATTGATGGTATTGTAGTTGCTAAGGGGCCAGGTTCATATACAGGTGTAAGAATTGGTGTTACAACTGCTAAAACGTTAGCATATGCATTAAATGCAAAATTATATGGCGTATCGTCTTTATTAGCATTAGCTGCCACAATGGATGAAAGCGACCAAAGGTTATTGGTTCCTATTATTGATGCACGTCGAGAAGCGGTTTATACAGGTGTTTATCAATATGAAGATGGAAAATTAAAGACAATTTTAGAAGATCAATATTTACCAATTCAAGAATTAAAACAACAATTGACTGATTTCAAACAACCATTTGTCTATATTGGTAAAGATGCTGATAAATTATCAAACTACCTTGATGGAGAAATACAAAGTCACTTACCATATGCACCTGCAATGAAACCACTTTTAACTGAAAGTGAAGATATTCATACATTTGTTCCAAATTATATTAAATTATCAGAGGCAGAAAGAAATTGGCTAAACCAACAGAATCAGAATTAACAATTAGAGCGATGCAAGTTGATGATGTTCCTAATGTATTTGATATAGAACGTGACAGTTTTAATGATAGTTCATGGACGATAGATGCATTTTATCATGAATTAAATGAAAATAACTTTGCTAAATATTTTGTAATTCTTTTTGAAAATGAAATTATCGGATATCTAGGGCTATGGATTGTTATTGATCAAGCTCAAATAACAACGATAGCTATTCGTAAAGATTACAGAGGATATGGGCTGGGACAATTATTGTTAAAATATGTTATGGATTATGCTAAGCATACATGTGAAGTAATGAGTTTAGAAGTTAGAGTTGATAATGTCATAGCACAACACGTTTATACTAATTTGGGTTTTCAATTTGGTGGTAAACGTAAAAATTATTATGGAGAAGGCGAGGATGCAATGGTTATGTGGGTGAACTTAAATGAATAAAGAAACATTAATATTAGCAATTGAAACAAGTTGTGATGAAACAAGTGTAAGTGTCATTAAGGATGGCAACACAATTTTATCCAATATTGTACTTAGCCAAATTGAGAGTCATAAGCGTTTTGGAGGTGTTGTGCCAGAGGTTGCCAGTCGACATCATGTGGAAGGTATTACAACAACTATTGATGAAGCGCTAATATCTGCAAACATCACGATGCATGATATAGATGCAATAGCTGTAACTCAAGGTCCAGGATTAATTGGGGCATTGCTGATTGGTATTAATGCAGCAAAAGCACTAGCCTTTGCTTACGATAAACCACTTATTCCTGTACACCATATTGCTGGTCATATTTACGCTAATCATTTAGAAGAACCATTAACATTTCCTTTAATCGCGTTAATCGTATCTGGAGGTCACACTGAACTCGTGTATATGAAATCTCATATGCATTTTGAAGTTATTGGAGAGACAAGAGATGATGCAGTGGGTGAAGCCTATGATAAAGTGGCACGAACAATTGATTTACCATATCCGGGTGGACCACAAATTGACAAATTAGCACAACAAGGTCAAGATACGTATGATTTTCCAAGAGTATGGTTAGAAAAAGATAGTTATGATTTTAGTTTTAGTGGTTTGAAAAGTGCTGTAATCAACAAACTGCATGATTTAAGACAAAAAAATGAAACGATTGTTAAAGAAAATGTGGCAACTAGTTTTCAAAATAGTGTCGTAGATGTATTAAGTACTAAAGCGATGAATGCATGTAAGGCATATAATGTGAATAGACTTATCGTTGCTGGTGGCGTTGCAAGTAACAAAGGACTTCGTCAACGTTTACAACATTTATGTGAAGCAAATAATATCCATTTGTCTATTCCAAGTCCTAAATTATGTACGGATAATGCAGCAATGATCGGCGCAGCGGCATACTACTATTATCAAGCAGGCGTTACAGCTCATTTAGATTTAAATGGCGAAAATAACATGGACATAGAAGAAGCAACAATAGATGCTTAAATGATTTTAAAAATTTATTTTACGATAAGAAACCTCTTATGAACGTTAGCATTGTAATGCTTATGTTATAAGAGGTTTTATTTTTGAAGAAACATCATTTGATAAAGGTCAATAGGGAACATTTGTACTTATCAACATTAAGTGTATAAGTTGTGGATAAAAGGTTCTTAACAATGTGGATAGCAGATTAATTTTGTGTAAAAAAATGGTAAATGAATCAAAAATATCTTGTGGATAAGTAGGATAACTTTGTGGATAGTTGGCATTATCGCATTTTAACTGTTTATAACTTTTATTGAAATTGATTAAAAAAAATAGCTAAAAAGTTATAAAATACTTTCTAGCTATTTTAAGATTAATGCGTTTTAAACATTTTCTTGTAAATTTTCCCATTCGGTCATAACTTGTTCTAATTTCTGTTCGGTTTCTTGTTTTTGATTCGCTAATGATGAAGCTTTTTCAGGATTATTAAATACATCAGGTTGCGTCAGTTGTTCATCAATTTGAGCGATTTCATTTTCATAGGATTCAATTTTAGATTCACATTCTTCAATGAGACGTTCTAATTTACGTTGCTCACGGCGTTGTTGTTTTTGTGAATCATACGTATTGATAGTGATATTGTTTACGTTTTGATTGGAAACATTATTCTTGCTATCATCATTACGTTCATTTTCAAATGCTTCTAATGCAGCAGCTTCCTCTGTTTTCTCAATATAATATTGATAATCTCCAAGATACATCTGACCGCCATCTATATTTAAATCAAAGACTTTATTAGCTAATTGATTAATAAAGTATCGATCATGGGAAACGAATAGAATCGTTCCTTCAAAATCTTTTAATGCTTGTTCAAGCATTTCTTTAGAATCAATATCTAAATGGTTTGTAGGTTCATCAAGGATTAAGACGTTATCTCTTTGTAACATAAGGAGTGCTAATTGTAATCGTGCTTTTTCGCCACCAGATAAATCGTTAATAATTTTTTTAACATCATCTTGTACAAATAAGAAACGTCCTAATACAGCGCGTATGTCTTTTTCATTCATAGTTGGATATTGATCCCAAACATAGTCGAGAATTGTTTTGTTGGATTTAAATTCTGCTTGCTTTTGATCATAATAGCCAATTTGTAGATTAGCACCAAAGGTAATATTACCGTCTATTTGATCTTGTCGTTGTGCGATTGTCTTAATTAGCGTCGTTTTACCTACACCATTAGGACCTATGATTGCGATATGATCGCCTTTCGTGACTTCTATGTTAATTGGAGATGTTATAGGCGCATCATAGCCAATTTCAAGATTGCGAATGTGCATCACGTCATTTCCTGTATTTCGATTGAAACCAAATTGAATATTGGCACTTCTTGCGTCTAGCATTGGTTTGTCGATACGTTCCATTTTTTCTAATGTTTTGCGACGACTTTTTGCCATACCACTTGTTGAGGCACGTGTAATATTCTTTTCTACAAAGGTTTCCAATCGCTTAATTTCATCTTGTTGACGTTCATATTCTTGCATGCGACTTTCATAATACTTATCACGTTGCTCGATAAATTGCTCGTAATTGCCTACATAACGTTTAACATCAGCAAGTGCCACATCATAGATTTGCGTGACAATCTTGTCTAAGAAGTATCTATCGTGACTGATGATGACGATGGCACCTTTGAAGTATTTTAAATAATCTTCTAACCACTTTGTTGTTTCTAAATCTAAATGGTTTGTAGGTTCGTCTAATAGTAATAAATCTGGCTCATTTAATAACATTTGTGCTAATGATAATCGTGTTTTTTGACCACCACTAAAATCGTTAATAGGTTTATCAAAATCATCTTCGGTAAAATTTAAACCATGTAGAACTGTCTTGATTTTACTTTCATATTGATAACCATCGAGTTGTTCAAATTGATTGGTTAATGATTCATAACGTTCCATATGTTGTTGATAGGCATCAGAATCATAGTCAGATGCATGATCAGCGAGCCAGTTCGTTTCTTCTTTAATTAAGCGTTCCATCTTTTTGAGATGTTCAAATGGTTTAGACATTTCTTCAAACACTGAAGCGGATGAATTAAGCGTCATTTGTTGGGTAAGGTAACCCATTCGTAAATTTTTAATTTTAGAAATATGGCCGCTATCGTAATCTTCAACACCGGCAATAATTTTCATTAAGGTTGATTTTCCAGCACCGTTACGACCTACGATTCCGATTCGTTCGCCTGTCTTTACTTCGAAATTCACACGTGTGAAAATATCATCACCATCAAATGATTTCGAAATGTCATTTAATTGCAAGAGTATCATTCAGGTTTCACCTTTCTATTTGTAAGTTTATTACTCGAAATTAAGTTGTATATTACTCTATATTTTACCATATTACTTAGTTTCTTGAAACTAAGTTATTTATTTTTAAAATGCGTTAAGGTATAATATTCCAGTATTCATAATAGGACATAAGAAAATTTTAAAAATTTAAAACGTTTAGCACTCAAAATAGTTTGGATACATAGATTATAAAATTCAAACGAAAGGGGGGCATTTTAAATGGCTCAAAATAAATCTAAAATTCCACGGGCAACTTTGAAACGATTACCTTTATATTACAGATTCGTTAACACGTTAAAATCAAAAGGCATAGACAGAGTGAATTCAAAAGCGATTAGCGAGGCATTAAATATTGAATCAGCAACCATTCGTAGAGATTTCTCATATTTTGGAGAATTAGGGAAAAAAGGTTATGGTTACAATATAGATAGTTTATTAGAATTCTTTAAAACGGCACTTAGTGATAGCGATAATATACACATTGCATTGGTAGGTGTTGGTAATTTAGGTAGAGCACTTTTAACGTATAACTTTTCAATTCACGATGAAATGACCATTACAGAGGCTTTTGATGTTGATGAGCACATTGTCGGAAATAAGATTGGTGATGTGACTGTCCATCATATGAACGAATTAAAACAAGTTCTTGCTGACAAAGATATTAATGTTGTTATTTTAACGACGCCAGAAAGTGTAGCGCAACGTGTGGCAAATGAGTTAATTGAAGCAAATATTAATGGTATTTTAAATTTCACACCAACTAGAATAGAAGTACCTAATAGTGTACAAGTTCATCATATTGACTTAGGTATAGAATTGCAATCATTGCTATTCTTCATGAAAAATTATTCCAATTAAATAACGTCACTTTTATTACAGCACTCTGGGACATAAATAATATAATCATGCTATTTAGCAAATTCGCAGTAGCTGACTGAACTGATAAGGCGCTTAAATCAAGCTTTTCTCAGTTCTAGTCATCCTTGCGGGTGGGGCCCCAGCAAAGAGAATT
>NZ_JAESLA010000057.1:17747-36750 GCF_017892405.1 Staphylococcus sp. GDY8P85P
GGGAGTGGGACGACGAATTCAAAAGAATTCTGTCCCACTCCCGTTTTGTTTGCCAACATTGAGTGAATCAAATGCAATAATTTATAGGTCGTGTGAAAAATCGCTAGAAGCATTTTATTTTAAGAAGTTGCCAAATTTAGTACAATTGATTATAATACCTTAGTAAAATAATCGGGAAAGGATGAATTAATAGTGATATGGATGATTATTAGTGGTCTTATCGTTGGAATATTATTAGGGTTTGTTATGCAACGTACACGTTTTTGTCTAGCTGGTGGCTTTAGAGACATGTATGTTCAAAAAAATAACAAAATGTTTTATGCTTTATTAGTAGCTATTACAGTCCAAAGTATAGGACTACTTATTTTAACTGGGTTAAACCTTATTTCAATACCTGATAGTACATTTCCAATTATTGGTACCATCATTGGTGCGTTTATATTTGGAATAGGTATTGTATTAGCAGGAGGCTGTGCTACAGGTACATGGTATCGTGCTGGTGAAGGTTTAATTGGAAGTTGGGTAGCACTCGTGTTATATGCAGTAACTGCGGCAATTACTAAAACAGGTGTGCTACTTCCAGTGATGACGTGGATAAATCAACCTACAAATATCAATGCTAATATGTCTCAGACAACGGGTATTCCAATGTGGGTATTTACGTTAATATTAACGATCATCACGATTATTTTTGTAACTAAAACGTTACGCAAACCTAAACCCAAATTTGCGGTTCCAAAGCTTAAGCAAAAATATAGTGGCTTGAGACATTATTTATTTGAAAAACGATACCACCCATTTGTAGCTGGTATAGCAGTTGGTTTGATAGCATTAATTGCTTGGCCGATGAGTATGTCTACTGGTAGAGATTATGGTTTAGGCATCACAACACCATCAGCAAACTTAATTACGTTTTTAATTACAGGAGATACTCAGTTAATAGATTGGGGTGTACTATTAATATTAGGTATCTTTTTAGGGTCATATATCGCTGCTAGAGGATCACGTGAATTCAAATGGCGATTACCTGATAAGAAGACGATTCGTAATAGTGCTATTGGTGGTATTTGCATGGGATTCGGTGCCTCAGTAGCAGGTGGTTGTTCAATTGGTAATGGCTTAGTAGAAACAGCTATTATGTCTTGGAAAGGCTGGATTGCACTAGGTTCTATGATTTTAGGTGTATGGTTTATGAGTTACTTTATTTTCATTAGACCAATGAAAAAGTTAGAAAAACAAACATCACAATCTCAAACTACTGCAGTTCCAAAACAAACACAAACAACATAATTAATTGGAGGAATAACAATGTTATATGAATTAGGTACAGTAGGTATGGTATGTCCATTTCCACTTATCGAAGCACAAAAGAAAATGCAAACATTAGATAATGGTGATGAACTTAAAATAGATTTCGATTGTACGCAAGCAACAGAAGCTATTCCAAATTGGGCGGCTGAACAAGGTTATCCAGTTACGAATTATGAACAATTAGATGATGCATCTTGGACAATTACAATTCAAAAAGCTTAAAACGAAATAAGTGATTAAAACACTGTTATATTATGTAACATATTGTGTCATTTTATCTTACGTATTTTTGCTATTTCTTTGAAGTATCATTATGATATTTTCAAAGGAAGTGGTAATTATGAAGATGGATGACACAATTTTTTTATTTCTTTGCACTTTACTTGTTTGGGTAATGACCCCTGGGCTTAGCTTGTTTTATGGTGGGTTAGTTCAATCAAAGAATGTCCTAAACACAGTTATGCAAAGTATGGCAGCAATGATTATCGTGACGTTTACATGGGTTACATTAGGTTTTTCATTAAGTTTTGGAACAGGCAATGCTTTTATAGGTAATTTCGATTTGATTGGCCTACAACATGTTGGTTTTGCAGTCAATGACCAATTAAGTCCACACATCCCGTTTGCATTATTTATGTTGTTCCAAATGATGTTTTGCACAATAGCAGTTTCAATACTCTCAGGTTCAATTGCTGAACGTATGAAATTCTTTCCGTTTATTATTTTTATATTCTTGTGGGTGATTTTGATATATAGCCCAGTTGCGCATTGGGTATGGGGCGGAGGATGGATACAACGACTTGTTGCTTTAGATTACGCTGGTGGTACAGTTGTACATATCACATCTGGTCTCTCAGGCCTTATTTTAGCGATTATGATAGGTAATGGTAAAAAAATTGAAAAAATACAGCCGCATAATCTTTTAATCACTTTAATTGGTGGTATTTTAGTTTGGATTGGTTGGTATGGTTTTAACACAGGAAGTGCATATACGTTAAATGATGTTGCACTAACATCATTTGTAAATACAATTATCGCGGCAAGTGGTGGTGCGTTTAGTTGGTTAATCATTGAGTACCTTATGACTAAGAAAATAAGCCTACTAGGTTTATTATCAGGTGTCTTAGCTGGCTTAGTCGCTATTACACCTGCAGCAGGCTATGTGAATTATTTCAACGCATTTGTTATTGCATTTGCGGGTGGCATCGTTTGTTATTTCGTTATTAATGTGATTAAAGTGAAATATAAATATAACGATACACTTGATGCTTTTGGTATTCATGGTGCAGGAGGTATCGTTGGTGCTATTCTTACTGGCGTGTTTCAATCACAACATGTTAATCATGATATATCAAACGGATTTATCTATAACGGAGACATTCACTCAGTGTTGATTCAAGTTATAGCTGTGCTCGTGGTTTTATGTTACACGGTGGTTTTAACTTGGATTATAGGTAAGATTTTACAAAGTATCATGCCTATTGCAACCACTGAAGAAGAAGATAAGACAGGATTGGATCAACTTGTTCATGGTGAGAAAGCGTATTTTTATAGCGAATTAAACAAACTGAATAAAAGATATTGATAGTTTTATTAGTGATTCATATACTAAACAGTATTTTATAAGAATAGTTATGTGATAAAATAATGCTTAAATGACAGTTAATTTAGGTGATTAATCTAATGAAAAATATATCAGATATCGCAAAATTAGCGGGAGTATCTAAAAGCACGGTCTCCCGCTTTTTAAATGACGGCTCAGTTAGCCCGCATACGAAGGAAAAGTTAAGTCGTATCATAGCTGAGCATGATTACCAACCAAATCAATTTGCGCAAAGTTTAAGAGCCAAGCATACACATATGATCGGTGCTATTATACCAAGAATGAATTCACATGCAGTGGATGAGACAGTTAAAGGCATTGTATCGGTATGCCATCAACATCAATATCAATTATTACTTAATTATACTGGTTTAGATGTTCATGCTGAGATTGAAGCACTTGAGACCTTTTCAAGAAGTAAGGTAGATGGCATCATATTAATGGCTACTACTTTAACAAATAAACATTTAGAAGTGATTCAGAAATTAGATGTACCAGTTATTCTAGTCGGTCAGTCGCATCCTGAATTACATAGTATTATTCATGATGATTATCAAGCAGGATACATCGTAGGTGAACAAATAGGGCATCAACAATTTCGAAACGTCGTATTCTTTGGAGTTAGTGAAGAAGATGTTGCTGTGGGTATACAACGAAAGCAAGGTATTATTGATGCTTTAAAACAATATGATATTCATCCTCAAATTTATGTAACATCTTTTAAATATGAAGAGGCTAAAAATGATGTTGCTGAAAAGTTAAATCATACATGTAATATTGACGTATTAATTGGTGCAACAGATCCTATAGCATTAGCAATTCATAAGTTTTATTCTCAACAACCCAATACACCTGAGAACTATCAAATTTATGGTTTTGGAGGAGACCCAATGACGCAACTCGTCACGCCTACGATTACGACTGTTAAATTTAATTATTATAAAGCTGGAACGCATGCTATGAAACAATTAAATGAATTAATTTTTTCTAAAAATGTCGTGTCAAAAACCATAATCCCGGTTGAAATATAGACACTTTAAATTACATAAATCTATGGAACCGATACCATAGTCGATGATAGAATAATAATAAACTTAGATTTAATTTATCAATGATGGAGGAATAATATGGCTGAATGGTCAAGAGAAGAACGTTATCGTCGCATTGAAGACGTAGATAAAAAGTACCTAGAGCATCTTAAACGGCAAGTCGAAACGTCAAGATTTCGTCAGACATTTCATATCCAACCTGAAACAGGTTTGCTCAATGATCCTAATGGTTTAATTTATCATAATGGCAAATATTATGTTTCACATCAATGGTTTCCACTTGGTGCTGTACATGGATTGAAGTATTGGTTTAATTATACGAGTGACGATTTAGTGACGTTCGAACCACAGGGTGCCGTATTAAAACCAGATACATATTATGATAGTCACGGTGTTTATAGTGGCAGTGCTTTTGAACATGAAGGTGACTTATATTACATATACACAGGTAATCGTCGTGATGATCAATGGGAACGTTATGCTAGTCAGATGATTGCGAAAGTAGAAAATGACGGTACAATTACAAAATTTGATAAACCCGTTATCGCTTCACAACCAGAGGGATATACAAGTCATTTTAGAGATCCTAAAGTGTTTGAATTGAATGGTGAATATTATGCGATAATTGGTGCCCAAACAAATGATGAACAAGGTCGTTGTTTAATTTACAAGACGAAAGATAAACAATTAAAGCAATGGTCTTTTTGTGGAGAACTTGAAACAAATTTAAAAAACTTTGGCTATATGTGGGAATGTCCTGACTATTTTAATTTGAATTCTAAAGATATCATACTTTTCAGTCCCCAAGGAATTGAAGCACAGGGTAATCAATTTAGAAATATATATCAATCTGGATATTTGATAGGGGATATAGATTTCGACACATTATCATTTGAACATGGAGACTTTATAGAGCTAGATAATGGTTTTGATTTTTACGCGCCACAAACATTTTTAGATGAAAATGGTAATAGAATATTAATTGGATGGATGGGGTTACCTGAAATCAATTATCCTACCGATGATGAAGGATGGGCACATTGTTTAACAATACCTAGGGTGCTGACAATTGAGGATAATCAACTGCGACAACGTCCGTTTAAAGGGCTTGAAAAGTTACGTAAAAATAAAGAAACAGCACTAGGTTATGCTAATAAATTTAATCGAAAATTACATCCATATGAAGGTACACAGTATGAACTGATTATTGATATTCTTGAAAATGATGCGTCAGAAATTTATTTTGAATTACGTACATCAAAGTTAAATAACACCAAAATTATCTATAATACAAGCGAGCAAAAGCTTACATTGGATCGCACGGAAAGTGGATTATTGCCAGATAATGTTCAAGATTTAACAAGAAGTACAATTTTAAAATCTCCATTGAGCCAATTACAAATATTTGTTGATACATCAAGCATTGAGATATTTTGCAATGACGGCGAACGTGTTTTAACTTCAAGAATATTTCCAGATGAAAATGCTACAGGTATAGAAACATCAACAGAAACAGGACAAGTTTATTTAAAATTCACTAAATATGAACTTAAGGATGATTAAAAAATGAGAAAGTTATACGGAATAGGTGAAGCATTAATAGATTTTATACCAAATGTGAAGAACTCTGAACTTAAAGATGTTGAACAATTTAGTCGACAAGTTGGGGGTGCACCTGCAAATGTAGTAAGTGTAGCACGTAAAATGGGAGCATCTACTGAAATGGTGACGCAATTAGGTAATGATGCATTTGGTGATATTATAGTTGAAACTTTAAGCAATCTAGGTGTAGGTACTCAATTCATTAGAAGAACAGATGTAGCAAATACGGCATTAGCATTTGTAAGCTTAAAAGAAGATGGACAAAGAGATTTTTCATTTTATCGTAAACCTTCTGCTGATATGCTTTATAAAGCGGACTATTTAGACGAAATATCAATTAATCCAAATGATATCCTACATTTCTGTTCTGTTGATTTAGTTGAAAGTGATATGAAAGAAGCGCATCAAGCTATGATTGATAAATTTAAATCAGCTAATGGCACCATCGTTTTTGATCCTAATGTACGTTTACCGCTTTGGTATAGTGCTGAAGCATGTAAAGAAACGATACAGGCGTTCATTCCTAAAGCGAATATCATAAAAGTTTCAGATGAGGAACTTGAATTTATTACTGGCGAAGCGGATGAAGAAAGTGCAATTCAGTCGTTATTCCAAGGATCGGTTGTAGCAGTTATTTATACACAAGGTCCAAATGGTGCTAGTATTATTTTAAAAGATGGAACTAAGATATATCATGAAGGATTTAAAGTAAAAGCCGTTGATACGACAGGCGCAGGAGATGCCTTTATTGGAGCAGCAATTAGCAGAATATTATTAAGTGATGAAGTGAATATGACTAAATTGCTTAAGGAAGAAGGGCAAGCCATACTGCAATTCAGTAACTTTGTAGCAGCAAAAGTTACAACAAAATATGGTGCCATTGAGAGTATTCCAACACTTGAAGAAGTTACGTCAGAATTAAAATAATGAGAAAAGAAGCGGGACAGTGATAAATTCATTGTCCCGCTTCTAAATTAATCTACTTATAGAATATTTTGATTGTGTATATTCAACTATATTTTTTTAACATTACGAACAGATGCAAAACAGTGCTCGCCATTTTTAAAGTTAACAATTCGTTCTTTTGAATCAATAGATTCAATATTATGACGGTTAACAACAAAACTGTTATGACATCTAAAGAAACGATCATCCAATTGTGCGAGTTCTTTTAAGTTACCATAAAACTCAATTTGACGATTATCTAGGTGTGCAATCAAACGATGTGATTTTGTAGATGATTCGAAAAACATGACGTCATCATATTGAACATAGATAGAATTACTACCTCGTTTTAATTCTATCGTCTCAACATTACTTTCTTTAGACAATAATTTTAAGCGTGTATGCGCTGTTTCTAAACAATCAATAATTCTCGATTGCAACTGACTAGGATCATCTTTAAAGATAAAATCCATTGCTGAAACTTTATATACAAACGTTAAGTATGTTAACTCGCTATGACTTGTAACAAAAATGATGTTTCCAATAGGGTCATATTTACGAATTTCACTACCTAATTTTATCCCGTTGATATCAGCCTCTAATTGAATGTCTAAAAAGTAGCATCCAACATCATTCATTTCTTTAGATTTTTCAATGACTTCATAAGGATCATCTGTTGCCAGCGCAATTTCCATTGGTTTTTCTTCAATCATTATATAATTGTTAATAATTGAAACCATATTTTCGCGTTGTTTTACATCATCTTCACAAATGAATATTTTCATGATTACACATCCTTATGACTAATTATTTATGATTTCTACTTTTTGCACAAAGTAGCCATTTTCTATCGTCGTATCGAGTAACACATTGTCAGTAGAATCAGTGATTTCTTTCAACGTGCTTAATCCTAGACCTCTGTTTTCTCCTTTAGTTGAAAAGCGTTCTTGGAATAATTCGTGAATACGAGGCATATCTTCTTGGCACTTATTCATAACAATAAACATAACAGACGTCTCAGTATTAATAAATGCTATACGAATCAATGCATCTTCAAGCGTCTCTGATGCTTCAATTGCATTATCCGTAATGATTCCAATGATACGACTAAGATCAATCGTGTTCATTTCTATATGTTCTACTAACTCAGGCACCTCTATACTGATAGGAATGTTCTTCTCTTGAGCTTGTAAAATCTTAGTGGTAACTAAGCCTTTAATCGCACGTACTTTTAAATTCTCAGTACCATTAATTTTAATTGATTTCATTTGAAGATTATCTTTCATAGGTACAATATTTTCATTGAAGTATTGTCTTAGCCCAGGCATGTCATCTTCACGAATATACTCAGACATTGTAGTTAAAATATTTACATAATCATGTCTAAACTTACGCATTTCATTGTTAATTGATTCAATTTGTAAAGTATATTCATAATATGTTTCAATCTCTTCCATATTACGTTTATAACGAAGTTCTTTAATCATATAGTTTGATATGAAAACTATAAGAACAGTGAAGAAAAGAATGATCCCAATAAAAATTAAGCCGTACATTTTTAGAGAAGAATTGTTTATATTAGGCGTTTGAGAATATACATATAGGATAATGAAAGATAGAACCAACACTATTGAAATGATAGTTAAATATGTTCTATTTATAGACAAATACGATTGCATCAATTTTTTTAATAAAAATTGAACTGAAAAAGCTAGTAACAATGAAATAGCAAAAAAGATTATTATGTATGATGATGTTATAATTACATAGTTCTGAGTGTGGTTTTCTACTAACACAACTAATAAAAAGCCTATAAAATTACTTAAAAACATTAAAATAGCACTACTAAGTACTGCTATCAGTGAATACAACTTAACCTTCGTATACAAGATCAAGCCACAACCAATTAATAAATATAATACTGATATACTTCCTAAATAAATATATAAAAAGGCAGAAGGGATTATAACCACCAAAATGGCTAAATAATCCCTTTTAGTATACTGTATGTCTAAAATAACTTTAGCGATTAAAAATAAGAGAAACCCTTGAAAAAAAGCTAATGGCACATTTGATAATATATCCATACTTCTCTCACACTTTCTAACAGAAATTATCTTTTTAAGTTAGTTAATTCTTCAGGTACTTCAGGTTCATCAAAATACGTAGCACATGGAGTATAAGATGCTAAAGTACCAACAGATTCTAATAAAAATGAGAAAAATTTAATAAATAAGTCAAATAATACTGTCATAGTTAATAATCCTCCCTAGGAAAAAAGATTGGTAATAATGTAATACTTTCTAGCGTAATCCCTAATAATATCAATTGCTTAAATGGTTCTGGTGCAATAGTTGAAATTATTAAAAGCACTAATACTATAGTTATTGATAATAATTTCTTTTTCTTTTTTAAATGATTAGGTATTGGTTGTTTCTTGGTAGCTGCAGGAGCAAAATAAATTATAATTATCATCCCAATAGCCACAACAGAATACATTATACCCGAATTCACCTTAAAATATACTATTAACCAAGGTAATGCTACGAATAAAGCTAAATTTTGAACATGACATAACAATGATGATTTTGCATGTGCCCCATGTGCATAACGTCTAACTAAAAAATAACTAACATGTGTAAATAAAGTGTATAGAAATGTATGGAAGATAAGTGCAACACCATAGGTCACAATTGTTTTAGCAAGATTGCTTACAACGACTTGTAATCCCAATTTCACTTTTAAAAATTGAATATGATCTAGGTTGTTTTTACGTTGCAAGTATAATGCGAATTGCTCAATCTTTTTATCAATTGCTTTCAATAGCGTGCCACTCTCCTTATATTGATTATACAATTTAGCGCAATTGGTCTGGGGGCTTATGCGTAACTGTTCAAAATAAATACTTAACTGTTATATTGAAATTACAAGTAATATTTTAACATATAAAATATTACAGTTATGTATAAAAACATGCGATTTAAGAAATAATTAAAAATAAATTGGAAGGTTATGTTTAAATAGACTCATATCACTTACGAGTGATAAAAACTTAATAATCTTAGTCTTTAAATTTAATAGTTATTGTTTTGGTAATCGAGGTAAATGGTTTTGTTTGTAGTTGCAAAATCACTAATCCTATTACCATATGTTGTAAGTGTTGTGAATGGTTTTGGTTAACCATTTCAATATTAGTAATGTCCCATCGAACATTATTAATAAAGAAGCTTCTAATTTATTTAGAAGTTATCTTAATTTGTTTTCTTCGTGTAGTTAAACGTATTCATTAATAAGCCATCCCAACTTATTAATGAAACAAGCAAAGTTACTGAAGTTGAAACTCAGTAGAAGGTATTTAACTTAGCTATTGTAGGATATAGAAGTTAAATATTTTCAGGATGTAAGCTATTGTAAAATTTTCATAATTAATAACATCCCCAAAGATTGAAATAACTGTAAAAAACATTCCCTTAATATGAAAGTCGCGAGTTCCTCCCAAGCTCGCGACTTTTGTCGTTAATAAAAACTGTACCCAAACGATTGGATACAGTATGTTGCACTATTTATATAAATTTGGTTTTAAATTTTTAAATACAGGGATAGTCTCGCGTTGAATATCAACTTCTTTAAGATCGATATTATGAGCAATAGTATCTTCTTCGTTACCCAGTTCAGCTAAAATCTCACCATTTGGATTGATAATCATAGAATGACCAGCATAGTCTGTATTACCATCGTTTCCCGTTCCATTACATGCAACAATAAACATATCATTTTCAATTGCACGTGCTTGAAGCAGGGCTTTCCAATGATTTAACCTTGGTGTAGGCCATTGTGCAACATAAAATGCAACTTGTGCACCATTGCGCGCTGGATATCGCAATAACTCAGGGAAACGCAAATCGTAACAAATAATTTGTGTTGCTAGCGTACCTGATGAAAGTGAAAATGGCTCTGGGACTGCTTTACCATCTTCTAAATATGTCGGTTCATCCAACATAGGGACTAAATGAACTTTATCGTACTTATTAATTCGATGTCCTTCTCTAGAAACAGTAAATGCAGTATTATAAACTTTACCATTTCTAATATTAGAAACGGAACCAGCGACAATATCGACATGATATTGTTGTGCTAATGATTGAATGAATGGGAAACTGCGACTAAGTTCTCTATCAGCTTTTTGGTTCAACTCATTTAACGCATAACCGTTATTCCACATTTCCGGCAGAACAACGACCTCTGTATCTGCTTCTAATTTATTTTCAAACCAACTTTTAATTTTATTTTCATTTTTTTCAACGTTACCGTATTCAACATAAAATTGAAATATTTGTACTTTCATTTTAAAATCTCCTCATCCCAAGATTAACTCTAATTTACTAAATTAAAAAAAGAAAATCAAAAATTGAGCGAGTTTCTTAAACTATGCAGATGCTATAGAAAAATACGTTAAAAAAGACTCAACTTTAAATAGAACAACGTGTCTAAGTAGAAATTGAGTCTTTAATGATTGATTTAACTAAATAAGTTATAGATAAATTATTTTTTAACGATGAATCTGTTGTCAGTAGGTTGAATTTCTTTCTCACCAGCTTGTTCACGGATATCTCCGAACGGCATTTGAGCTACAAGTTTCCATGAAGCTGGGATATCAAATGATTGTGTAGTAATTTGATCAACTAATGGATTGTAGTGTTGTAAAGAAGCGCCAATACCTTTTGAACTTAAAGCAGTCCAGATAGCAAATTGGTGCATTGCATTCGTTTGAACTGACCAGTTTGCAAAGTTATCAGCATAATTTGGCATTTGTTCTTGCAAGCCTTTAATAACATCTTCATCTTCAAAATAAAGAATTGTACCATAAGCATGTTTGAAGCCATCAATGCGTTGCTCGGTTGGAGCGAAATCACGATCAGGACCCATAACATCTTTTAATACAGTTTTAGTATTATCCCAGAATTTATGATGTTGATCATTTAATAATAATACAATTCTTGTAGATTGAGAGTTAAAAGCTGAAGGTGTGTATTTAATGATATGTTCAATCATATCTTCGAGTTCTTTGTCACTAATTGAAATGGTAGTTTCTGTACTATAAATTGTACGTCTATCTTCAATCTCTTGTAAAAATGGTTTCGTTTTTGATTTGCTAAATAAGCCCATGTAAAATCTCCTTTGTTTGTATAAGTTATATCCTAAGTATAAATATTATACTAGGATTTGTAAAATGTTTTTTTACAAAAAATGTCAAAAGTATTAATATTTTTTATCATTAATCATATATCCATGCATAATAGATAAATATTCTTTATACTGAGAGTGTTATAAAACACAAGGAGGTGGAAGATTGATGAAAAAGAAATTAGCCCAAACTAGCCTGATTTTAGCATTGAGTACATCTGTGATAGGTCATGAGAACGAGGTGAAAGCTGCAGATAAAAATCAACCGGCTACAGATGAGGTTAATCAGAATGCGGTTACTACAGATACACGTACACAAAATGATTTAAATAATCAGAATGACCATTATGACAATCATCAATCTGATACCCAAAATACTGCTGCTTCAGAAAAAAACTCAGATAGTCAAAACCATGGAGAGATGAAACCATCTACTGAAGATAATGGTGATACGCAGTCAGAACATGACAATACTATGAATCATGATAATTCAACTGAAAACAGTCAACCGGAGAACGATGATGGCAATGATACCGAGGAAAATTCAAGTAAACCAGGAAATAGTCATCCAGGTAACCAAGAAGGAGAAATCAATCCCGGAAATCAAGATGTAGACAATCCAAATGAAGAACACAAACCCGGTGAGAACGAAACGAATAAACCAGATGAAGGCAACAACTCTGATGAGGACGATACAACGCATCCTGGTGATAAAGATCAACCTGGGGAAAATAACTCAGGTAATCAAGAAGGAGAAGGCCAGCCCGGGGATAGTGATACAGACAAACCAGACGAAGGAAACAAGCCAGGTGAGGGCGAATCAAATCAACCAGGCAATCAAGAAACGGATAAACCAGGTGAAGAAGACAAACCTGGAGCGTCTGGAAAGGATCAACCTGGTGAAGGAAGTAAGCCAGGGAATGATGATTCAGGTCAACATAATGGAGGAAGCAAGCCAGGCAATCAAGGAACAGATAAACCAGATGAAGGAAATAAGCCAGGAGAAAGTGGTAATCCTCAGCAACCACCAAACCATGATGGTAATACACATTCTGGCTCTAATCAAGGTGAACACAACACAGGTTCTGGACAAAACGGTTCAAACAATGGTTCGCAAAACCATTCCAATGGTAGTTCTAACAATCATAGTTCAAATAATCATGGAAATCACCAGGATGAACACTCAGGACATTCAAATTCAAATGATATGACAAATCATAATCCACAAGAAAATAATAATGGAACTAATCAAGGACAACAACCGACTTGGTCACATCACGATCATAATGTGTCTGATTCAATGATTCATCATATATATCCGAATAAACGCCAAAATCAATCAGAAATGAATGGTTCAACTACGACTAATCAATGGTATTATGGTGGACGTTTACAACATCATCATAACCAAAATGATACGGAAGTCTATACAAATAATGATCATAGACAAAATCAATTTCCATTCTATAGTCAATCGGCACTTTTAAACAGATTAAATGATTTGGCTAATGGTTCATATAAATATAATCCATATATCATTAATCAGGTTAATAGGTTAGGCAATAATAATGAGTACATTTCAAATCAAGATTTTTATAGACTTTTTCGCAAACAATCATTTAATAATCAATATTTAGATTACTTGCAAAAAGGCTCAAACTACTTTAGATTTGAGTATTTTAATCCATTAAACTCAAAAAAATATTACAAAAATTTAGATGAGCAAGTATTGGCACTCATCACGGGTGAAATTGGCTCAATGCCAGACTTGAAAAAACCAAGTGATAGGGATAAAGAAGAAGAGGCTGATATTCAGAGTCACGATGAAGATAAAATTATAGATAGTAAAGAGGAGAGTAAAGAAGCGGAAAATAATGATAAATATAAAAACATTAATATAGCTTTAATCACATCTATAATTATGATTTTCATAGGCGTCACTGGTGGATTTATTTATAGAAAAATTAAAAACTAAAAGAAAAACAGGAGTGGGACAGAATTCTGTCCCACTCCCGTTAACTTTTACATAAATAAATGAACAATAAAATTACTTTGTTCTTGTAACTGCTTAACCGTATCACCAAAGAAAAATTGGACTGCAACTACAAAACCATTTTGTAGCATGTGGATAATAATTGGAACTGCAATGCGTTTAGTCAAGACATAAGCAAGCGAGAATAACATGCCCATTCCAAAGTATATGAAGAAAAATTTAACATCATTATGTGCGATTGCAAATAAAATTGAACTTACAATAGAAGCAATTAAAAATGCGACAATTCGGTTTCCTTTAATTTTATTATAAATTTCACCGAATATAACTTTTCTGAATATATATTCTTCTAGTATTGGACCGACAATTGAGATTAATAATATGAATACTGGAAGCTGTTTAGCAATTGCCATTATTCTCTCAGTATTAGGACTTTGCTGTGGTTGACCAACTAACCACATAGTGATTAGACTAGCTACCATTTGATATATCATAACTACAACAAATCCTAGTAAAGCCCATGGTAAAATGTAGCGTTTAGGTTCTTTATATCCTTGCTCTAATCTAGTTGGATTTTTAATGATACTGTTTAACCAAATAATTAATAAAGCCGCGATTACAAATAAAATCACTTGAGTATAAACGCCAGCTTTTGCAAGTTCCATCCCTTTTAAATTACTAAAGAAAGGTAAATGCTGTATTAATAAGGGTAAGAACTGTGCTAAAGCATAAATAACAATGGTAAGAAATGCTACCCAAATTCTCTTCATTCTATTCCTCCAAAAATAATAATCAACATTAGTTAGTTTATCGTAAATTTGTATGTTATACAAAATATAGATAATCCTTTCGCTTGAAAAATTGACCAAATTTGATTAATATAAGATGTAGATTAGCACTCAATTATTTCGAGTGCTAAAAAGGAACCTGTTAAGGAGGAACGATCATGCTTAAACCATTAGGAAATCGTGTGATTATTGAACGCAAAGAACAAGAACAAACAACAAAAAGTGGCATTGTACTTACTGACAGTGCGAAAGAAAAGTCTAACGAAGGTGTAGTAGTAGCTGTTGGAACTGGACGAGTTCTAGACAATGGTGAAAGGGTTGCTCCAGAGGTTAAAGAAGGAGACCGAGTAGTATTCCAAGAATACGCTGGTTCAGAAGTTAAACGTGGAGATGAAACATACTTAATTTTAAATGTTGAAGATCTACTTGCTATTATTGAAGACTAAAATTTTATAAATAATCAACATTAAATTTATTGACATAATGGAGGTACATTAAATGGCTAAAGACTTAAAATTTTCTGAAGATGCAAGACAAGCAATGTTACGTGGTGTAGATAAATTAGCCAATGCCGTTAAAGTTACAATTGGACCTAAAGGACGTAATGTAGTTTTAGATAAAGAGTATGTCGCACCATTAATTACAAATGATGGTGTTACAATTGCCAAAGAAATTGAATTAGAAGATCCTTACGAAAATATGGGTGCGAAATTAGTTCAAGAAGTAGCGAATAAAACAAACGAAATTGCTGGTGATGGCACTACAACAGCAACTGTATTAGCTCAAGCTATGATTCAAGAAGGGTTAAAAAACGTCACAAGTGGTGCGAACCCAGTAGGACTGCGTGAAGGTATCGATAAAGCTGTAAGAGTAGCGGTACAAGCACTACACGATATCTCTCAAAAAGTAGAAAATAAAAATGAAATTGCGCAAGTTGGTGCTATTTCAGCAGCAGATGAAGAAATTGGTAAATATATTTCTGAAGCAATGGATAAAGTGGGTAATGACGGTGTTATTACAATTGAAGAATCAAATGGACTAGATACAGAATTAGAAGTTGTTGAAGGTATGCAGTTTGATAGAGGATATCAATCACCATACATGGTTACAGATTCAGATAAAATGATTGCTGAATTAGAAAGACCATATATTTTAGTGACAGATAAAAAAATCTCTTCTTTCCAAGATATCTTACCTTTATTAGAACAAGTCGTGCAATCAAGTCGTCCAATTTTAATTGTAGCTGACGAAGTTGAAGGAGATGCTTTAACTAATATCGTATTAAACCGTATGCGTGGTACATTTACTGCAGTTGCAGTTAAAGCACCTGGTTTTGGTGATCGTCGTAAAGCGATGTTAGAAGACTTAGCAATTCTAACTGGCGCTACAGTTATTACGGATGATTTAGGTTTAGAATTAAAAGACGCATCCATTGATATGCTAGGTAGTGCCAACAAAGTTGAAGTAACTAAAGATAATACTACAGTTGTCGATGGCGACGGAGATGACAATAGTATTGATGCACGTGTCAGTCAAATCAAAGCACAAATTGAAGAAACGGATTCTGATTTTGATAGAGAAAAATTACAAGAACGTTTAGCTAAATTAGCTGGCGGTGTTGCAGTAATTAAAGTCGGAGCTGCATCTGAAACTGAATTGAAAGAACGTAAATTACGTATTGAAGATGCCTTAAACTCTACACGTGCTGCAGTTGAGGAAGGCATCGTTGCCGGTGGTGGTACGGCATTAGTAAACATCTATAATAAAGTAGAAGAAATAGAAGCGGAAGGTGATGTGGCAACAGGCGTGAATATCGTACTTAAAGCGTTATCTGCACCTGTACGTCAAATTGCTGAGAATGCTGGTCTTGAAGGTTCAGTTATTGTTGAGAGATTAAAACATGCAGATGCCGGTGTTGGATTCAATGCCGCAACGAATGAATGGGTAAATATGCTTGAAGAAGGCATCGTTGACCCTACAAAAGTAACGCGTTCTGCATTACAACATGCTGCAAGTGTTGCTGCGATGTTCTTAACTACAGAAGCAGTAGTTGCAACTATCCCTGAACCAGATAATAATGACAATCCAGGTATGGGTGGCATGCCAGGCATGATGTAAAACGACAGATATATTATGATAGAATAGGAAAAGGGTAGCTGAATAAGCTACCCTTTTATTGTACTTAAAAAAGGGTTGGTATTTTTAAGATTTACTTTAAAACGATATATAAAATATGACTAATAAAACATGTTAAAATGGCTTTGAAACAAATTTAAAGGATTTTAGGGTTGTTATTGTTTTCTAAATATTGCATTATGACCTTCTCCGCCATCTAATTTGATAGTTTCACCATTTTCTTCAACTTTATAATTTATACTTTCTTTATCATTACCATCTGAAAATATCATTTTTCCACCTTTTATTGTAACTTTTAATGTTTCGCCACCATATGTTAATTTAGCTGTATTGGCATTATCTTTTGGAACCTCCAAAACCATGTCGCTATTTAAATAGTCAATACCACTACTCTGTGCAAAATTATATTTTCCTTCTTTTAGTCCATTACCACATGCAGCAAGTAATAATACTAAGCAAGTAATTGAGATAAAATAAATTAATTTACGTTTCATAAATGATCCTCCGAATAAGTAATGTTAATATCTTATGATAATAATTATTTAGATATAGAAAGTCGCCCATATGCTAATAAAGAACCAGCGGCTAATAATATAGAAGCGACAATAGAAATTAAATTAGAATTAGATTGCTTACCTGTTTCTGGTAAAGATTTACTAGTTGGTTTAGATTCATTTAGGGAATGTCAATTCCATTTGTTATATTTCTGTTGTCGTTAGTTGATGTAGTTTTTTTAGTATTTTGAACTGATTGATAATTATTGTTAGATAGCTTTTGGCTATTCAAAGATTTGTCCAAATCATATTTGCCAATATAAGTGAAGTTACCTTTGTCAATAGTAGCATTGTATCCACTTTCTTTAGTTACATCGCCGTTTTTATAAACCCTTATAGCTCCAGTTCCAGCACCAGATTTATTACCATACTGAACTAAATAGTAATTCCCTTTATTTTCTACATCATAATAATTTTCTAATCTAGGGCCATCATTACCATTTTTATTCATAACTTCAATAGCGATATTAGTCGCATTGTTAGTATTTACTACACTATCAGCTGCATGTACATGTTGACTTGCTCCCCCCCTATAAATAATATTGGTCCTGCTAATGCTGATGTTAATAAAATTTTAGATTTCCTCCTTGATAATTATTAAAACTACTTTTTTAAGTAGTACTCAATACAAATTAACAAATAGAAAAGACATATTATGTCTTTAAATAAGATTTTTGAATAATGTTAGTTAGTAGGAAATAAGATAAGACTATTAAACTGAAGCCCTGTATTAAGAAGATTATTAAAAAAATAGTAATTTTGATTTTGAAAAATCAAAGACATGGCAAAACATTGATGCTGTACCATGGACATGTTATTTCTTATAAAGTAGAGGATTACTGGTTCACAGATCCAAGCATATTAGAAAATTAAAGAAGCAGGTTAAATGAAGAAATTTTAAATGAATCTTATTAACTACAAATTAAATCAATAATTATACAATAAAATGGTTTGAATCAAACTACATTATAAGCTAATTTGATTTAGTAACATAAGCGCTTTTCAAAAGATGACTTCTTTTGAAAAGCGTTTTTTGATAGATGAAAATATTTTAATAATAAAAATATGAAATTTAGGTTTAAATTATAGTTGATAAATACATATTTTAATTGGATGGAATATTATATAATAAGTATATAAATAATTGGTGGTGATGAGATGCAAACTTATGCGGATAAAGATGCTTTAATAATTGAAATTAGGAAAAGAGCCGATTTATTTATTCACGAATTTAGTGATGTATCAGTAGCAGAAAAGGATATATATAAAACTGGTATTGATAGGACACCAGCGCAAATGATTGCATATCAGTTATGATGGTTAAATTTAATTCAATCTTGGGAAAGGGATAATAAAAATAATATATCCGTTGTAACACCTAGCCCGAATTATAAGTGGAATAATTTAGGAGGATTATATCAAGAATTTTATCAAACCTACTCAAACTATACATTAGAACAACTTATTAATCAGTTTAATAAAGAAGTAGATAGCATGATTGAATTAATTAAAAATTTAGATGATAAAACATTATTTGAGAGTGATAAAAGGCAATGGGCGTCATCAACGCCTTCCAAATGGCCAGTTTGGAAATGGATTCACATTAACACAGTAGCACCATTTAAGACATTTAGAACCAAAATTAGAAAGTGGAAGAAAACAGAATTAGATAAATAACTTTTATAAGATGATAACTTTATGAAAAACGATACTATCTAAAATAAAAGAGGCTGTTACATAATTCATATCAATAAAGCCAGTAAATAAGATTTTATAACTTCATTTACTGGCTACTTTATTTACAATACTTCGTAATGTTGGCTCGATTTCTTAGGGGA
>NZ_JAESLA010000058.1:0-25655 GCF_017892405.1 Staphylococcus sp. GDY8P85P
GAGTAGGACGTTGCCAGGCATTTCAAATTATTCCGCAGTAGCTCAGTGGTAGAGCTATCGGCTGTTAACCGATCGGTCGTAGGTTCGAATCCTACCTGCGGAGCCATGGCTCCTTGGTCAAGCGGTTAAGACACCGCCCTTTCACGGCGGTAACACGGGTTCGAGTCCCGTAGGAGTCACCATGTTGGAGAATTAGCTCAGCTGGGAGAGCATCTGCCTTACAAGCAGAGGGTCGGCGGTTCAAACCCGTCATTCTCCACCATTTATATTTCGGAGGGGTAGCGAAGTGGCTAAACGCGGCGGACTGTAAATCCGCTCCTTCGGGTTCGGCAGTTCGAATCTGCCCCCCTCCACCATTCTAATGGGCTATAGCCAAGCGGTAAGGCAACGGACTTTGACTCCGTCACGCGCTGGTTCGAATCCAGCTAGCCCAGCCATTAGAGCCATTAGCTCAGTTGGTAGAGCATCTGACTTTTAATCAGAGGGTCAGAGGTTCGAATCCTCTATGGCTCACTTACTAGCACTCCTATTTAGGAGTGCTTTTTTTGTGTTTTTGAATAATACTGTAATATAAAAGTTTTTAACATATTGTATTCATAATATTTGTGAAAAGGGATAGAATGAGTTTGAAAAGAATGATGTTAAATACTTATTATTTTTTTAATACAATGTGTTTGTACATATGACAGTTGTCACTATCATTGGTATAATTATGACTATGGAAAAAATATTCGGAGGAGATGCTATGGATTTTTCCAACTTTTTTGATAATCTTAGTACATTAAAAATTGTAACGAGTGTACTGGATTTACTTATAGTATGGTATGTCCTTTATCTTCTCATTACTGTATTTAAAGGAACCAAGGCGATTCAATTACTCAAAGGTATACTTTTTATTGTTATTGGTCAACAAGTGAGTAAAATTCTAAATTTAACTGCCACATCTAAGCTTTTTGATATTGTAATTCAATGGGGGGTACTTGCACTTATTGTCATTTTCCAACCAGAAATTAGAAGAGCATTAGAGCAGTTGGGTCGTGGAAGCTTATTTAAACGTTATACTAATACATACAGTCATGATGAAGAAAAGCTAATTCAAGCAGTTTCAAAGGCTGTTCAGTATATGGCTAAAAGACGTATTGGTGCTTTAATTGTATTTGAAAAGGAAACGGGATTGCAGGATTATATTGAAACGGGTATAGCGATGAATTCTGAAATATCACAAGAACTATTAATTAATGTCTTTATACCGAATACACCGTTACATGATGGTGCAATGATAATTCAAAATTCTAAGATTGCGAGTGCAGCGAGTTACTTACCGTTATCAGATAGTGCTAAAATTTCTAAAAGCCTAGGTACTAGACATAGAGCAGCAGTAGGTATTTCTGAAGTCTCAGATGCATTTACAATCGTTGTTTCAGAGGAAACGGGATCAATATCAGTAACATTTGATGGCAAATTACGTAGAGATATCTCAAGTGAGGTATTTGAAGAATTATTAGCCGAACATTGGTTTGGAACACGCTTTCAAAAGAAAGGTGTGAAATAAGATGCTAGAGAGCAAATGGGGTCTTAGATTTATTGCACTTTTATTAGCAATCTTTTTCTATTTATCAGTTAATAATGTGTTTGGTAACATTTTCAATAATGATAATTTATCACAAAATTCATCTAAAACAATTGAAGATGTACCAGTAGAGATAATTTATAATTCTAAGGATTTACATGTAACTAAAGCGCCTGAGACGGTTAATGTAACTGTTTCAGGCCCACAGTCTAAGTTAATTAAAATTGAAAATACAGATGATATTAAAGTTGCAGTCGATTTATCGAACGCTAAAGCAGGAAAGTATAAAGAGGATTACATTGTTAAAGGCTTGAGTAATGATATCAATTATAATGTTAAACCAAAACAAGCTTATGTCACTTTAGAAGACAAAGAAACAAAAACGATGCATGTTCAAGCAGATATAGGGAAAGATGATATTGACCCAAATTATAAAGTTAGAGATAGTTCTGTTGAGCCTAATTCAGTTAAAGTAACAGGTGGTAGAGAACAACTTAAAAAAATCGCATACTTAAAAGCGACTTTTAAGGATGCAAATAAATTAAGTCAAGACACATCGGATGTTGCAGATGTTACTGCATTTGATAAATCATTAAATAAACTGGATGTTAATATTCAGCCAAATGAAGTAAAACTCAATGTTAAACTTCAAGAGTATAGTAAAAAGGTTAAAGTTAAAATCAAGCAAAAAGGTAGTTTACCTAATGGTGCTAGTTTAGATAATATAACGCTTGATGAAGACGAAATTGAAATTTATGGTAATAGAGATGATTTGCAAGATATTAATGAGATAGAAGCGACAGTTGATCTTGATAATATTACAGAATCGACAGATCAGAACGTTCAATTGCAATTACCAGATAAAGTGAAAAAAGCTGATCCAGATGACATAACAGCACATATAAGTTTAAACTAAAACATTTTATAAAGGAGTATTCATAATGGGAAAATATTTTGGTACGGATGGAGTAAGAGGTATAGCTAATAAAGAGTTAACACCTGAATTAGCATTTAAGTTAGGCCGTTATGGTGGCTATGTATTAGCACATAACGAGGATGCTGATAGACCTAAAGTTTTAGTAGGTAGAGATACACGTGTATCAGGCGAAATGCTAGAATCTGCTTTAATTGCAGGTTTAGCTTCAATTGGTGCAGAAGTTATGAGATTGGGTGTAATATCTACACCCGGCGTAGCTTATCTTACTAGAGAAATGGGTGCTGAATTAGGTGTTATGATTTCGGCTTCACATAACCCTGTTGCTGATAACGGCATTAAGTTTTTCGGAGCAGATGGCTTCAAATTATCAGATGCTCAAGAAGAAGAAATAGAAGCATTATTAGATCAAGAAAATCCGGATTTACCACGACCAGTTGGTACAGATATTGTTCATTTTTCAGATTACTTTGAAGGTGCTCAGAAATATTTAAGTTACTTAAAATCAACAATTGATGTTAATTTAGAAGGATTAAAAATAACATTAGATGGTGCAAATGGTTCTACATCAGCACTAGCGCCTTTCTTATTTGGAGATTTAGAAGCAGATACCGAAACTATTGGTTGTAGTCCTGATGGTTATAATATTAATGATAATTGTGGATCAACACATCCTGAATTATTAGCTGAAAAGGTCCTAGAAACTGAAAGCGACTTTGGTTTAGCATTTGATGGAGATGGAGATCGTTTAATTGCCGTTGATGAAAAAGGTAATATCATTGACGGGGACCAAATTATGTTTGTAATTGGTCAAGAAATGCATAAAAATCAAGAATTAAACAATGACATGATTGTTTCTACTGTAATGAGTAACTTAGGCTTCTATAAAGCACTTGAAAATGAAGGTATTAAATCTAATAAAACAAAAGTTGGAGATCGATACGTAGTAGAAGAAATGAGAAAAGGAAATTACAACTTAGGTGGTGAACAATCAGGTCACATTGTTATGATGGATTACAATACGACAGGTGATGGTTTACTAACAGGTGTTCAATTAGCAGCCGTAATTAAAATGAGTGGCAAACCACTAAGTGAGTTAGCTGCGCAAATGAAAAAGTATCCTCAGTCTTTAATCAATGTTAAAGTTACAGATAAACATCATGTAGAAGAAAATGAAGATGTTAAAAATGTAATGAATGAAGTTGAAACTGAAATGAACGGCGAAGGTAGAATTTTAGTTAGACCTTCAGGTACTGAACCATTAGTTCGTGTTATGGTTGAAGCTTCAACTGATGAAGACGCGCAACGTTTTGCTCAACGTATTGCAGACGAAGTACAAGCAAAAATGGGCTTAGAATAATAATTTTATCTCGTACACTATAAACCTTCAAAGTATACATTAAATTGTAACTTTGAAGGTTTTTTTTAAAGATATATTGCATTGAAAGTGCTTACATTCTATTGATTACTATATTGTTTAGTATTAATTTAATAACAAAGATTAATTTTTACCTATTTTTGAAAATTATAAAATATATTTATTTTTATTTTTCGCTAAAAAGGTTGGAAATTGTTTGCATTCATTTATCTGAAAAGTGTAAAATAAATAATATTGGAAGGAGGATAGTATAAAAATAATTACAAAGCGCCAGGGCAATATATAAGTGTTTCAATGATCAAAAGTTAAATATGAGAACTATTGTAGAACATATTATATTATTGCAGACGAGGAGAATAGTCATCGAACATATCGGCGGATGCTATTCCGGATGCGGCTCATTCGTTAGCTTATTATTTAAAACATTTAGGTAACTAAATGCACAAAAATAATAAGAATGCCTAAATTTTTAAAAAATCATAGAAATATAATATGGCTTAATAGGGTAAATAAGATAAAGATAAATTATCAATATTAAAAGATATTGTCTAAAAGATAATTACAAAGTTGTAAAATCTATTAACCTATTTAAATTTTATATAACAGATAAAATTTTCAAGCTATATTTAACGGAGGAAAAATTTATGTGCGGAATTGTAGGATATATCGGATACGATAATGCAAAAGAATTGCTATTATCAGGATTAGAAAAATTAGAATACAGAGGATATGATTCAGCTGGTATTGCAGTTGCAAATGATAATGGTACAACTGTATTTAAAGAAAAAGGTCGTATTGCAGAATTAAGAAAAGTTGCTGACAATAATGATACGGATGGACATGTTGGTATCGGTCACACACGTTGGGCTACTCACGGTGTACCAAGTACTGTTAACTCACATCCACATCAATCTAATAGTGAACGTTTCACATTAGTTCATAATGGTGTCATTGAAAACTACGAAGAATTAAAAAGTGAGTACTTAGCAGATGTAACATTCCAATCTGAGACAGATACAGAAGTCATTGTTCAGTTAGTTGAATACTTTTCAAATAAAGGTTTAGAAACTGAAGAAGCTTTCTCTAAAGTTGTATCATTATTACATGGTTCATATGCATTAGGTTTACTTGATAACCAAGATAGAGACACGATTTATGTAGCTAAAAACAAATCACCTTTATTAGTTGGTGTTGGCGAAGGCTTCAATGTTATTGCATCAGACGCATTAGCTATGATTAAAGTTACGAATGAATATAAAGAAATTCATGACCATGAAATCGTTATCGTTAAGAAAGATAGTGTAATCATTAAAGATCAAGATGGTAATGTTCAAGATCGTGATACGTATACGGCTCAAATTGATGCCTCAGACGCTGAAAAAGGTATCTATGACCACTATATGCTTAAAGAAATTAATGAACAGCCAGCAGTTATGCGTCGTATTATTCAAGAATACGAAGATGATAATGGCGACTTGAAAATTGATCCAGAAATTATTAAAGATGTTGCCGCTGCAGATCGTATTTATATTATTGCTGCAGGAACAAGCTATCACGCTGGATTAGTAGGTAAAGAATACTTAGAAAAATGGGCTGGCGTACCAACTGAAGTTCATGTAGCTTCTGAGTTTGTTTATAATATGCCATTATTGTCTGAAAAACCTTTATTCATCTATATTTCTCAATCAGGGGAAACTGCAGACAGTCGTGCGGTATTAGTTGAAACTAACAAATTAGGTTATAAATCATTAACGGTTACAAATGTAGCTGGTTCAACATTATCACGTGAAGCAGATCATACATTATTATTACATGCTGGTCCTGAAATTGCAGTTGCGTCTACGAAAGCATATACAGCTCAAATCGCAGTTTTATCAATTTTATCTCAAGTTGTAGCCAAAGCACATGGTCGAGATAATGATATTGATTTATTAAGAGAATTAGCTAAAGTAACAACTGCAATTGAGACAATCGTTGATGATACACCTAAAATGGAACAAATTGCTAAAGATTTCTTAGAAACAACACGTAATGCGTTCTTTATTGGTCGTACAATGGATTATAATGTCAGCCTTGAAGGTTCATTAAAATTAAAAGAAATTTCTTATATTCAAGCTGAAGGATTTGCTGGTGGAGAACTTAAACACGGTACAATAGCCTTAATTGAAGATGGTACACCAGTTATCGCACTTTCTACACAAGAAAAGGTTAACTTATCTATTCGTGGTAATGTTAAAGAGGTTGTTGCACGTGGTGCTAAGCCTTGTATTATCTCAATGGAAGGTTTAGAAAAAGATGAAGATACGTATGTCATCCCTCATGTACACGAATTGTTAACACCACTTGTATCTGTTGTTACATTACAATTAATTGCATACTATGCAGCGTTACACAGAGGCTTAGATGTAGATAAACCTCGTAACCTAGCTAAATCAGTTACAGTTGAATAGTACATTTTAGTTTTAGGAAATAGGACTACATTCATTTAAAATACATTCAATGGAGCAAGATCACAAATTCATTTGGATTTGGGCTTGCTCTTTTTTTATACAACTAACAACACAATAATGTATGCAAGTGATTTTTTGATAAAATATCAGAATGATCTTACAATTGTAATGTTATGAGGTGATATCATGTTGATTTCGATGGAAAATGGACGTCGGCATATATGATAAACAACGATATTCTTTATATTTAAAAGGTAAGGTCATTGCACATTTTATCAAATAATGCCACAATTTTATAAAAGATACTTAAAGGAGAAAGCGATATGACATTGAATAATATCAAAGCGATTTTTCTAGATATGGATGGAACGATTTTACATGAGGATAATCAAGCTTCAATTAAAACAAAAACAGTTATTGATGATTTAAGAGCAAAAGGATATAAAGTATTCCTAGCAACAGGGCGCTCTTATTCTGAAATTAATCAACTTGTGCCACCTCAATTTGAAGTCGATGGCATCATTAGTTCAAATGGTACAAGTGGGGAAATAAATGGCGATAACCTATTTATGCATTGTTTATCAACTGAAAGTGTTAAACGAATCGTGTCATTAGCGCAACAACAGGAAATATATTATGAAGTATTCCCGTTTAATGGCTCAAGAATAGCACTAAAGGAAGATGAAGTTTGGATGCAAGAAATGATTAAAGGTGATACACCGCCGAATCATGTAAGTGAAAGTGAATGGAAATCTAGACGAGATGCAATGGCTGGTAAGATTGATTGGAAAGATCATATACCTGAAGATAACTATGCTAAAATTTATTTATTTACAACAAACTTAGAGAAAATAACTACTTTCAGAGATGAACTTATTCAGAATCAAGTTCTTTTAAATATTAGTGTTTCTAATTCATCGAGATTTAACGCTGAAACAATGGCGCATCATACAGATAAAGGAACAGGTATTAAAGAAATGATCGACCATTTCAACATTAAACAAGCAGATACACTAGTTATAGGAGATAGTGATAATGATAGAGCGATGTTTGCATTTGGAGGGTATAGTGTTGCCATGAAAAATGCACGATCAGAAATACAAGAAATTACTGATGAGATAACAGAATTTACGAATGAAGAAGATGGTGCTGTATTATTCTTGGAAAGTAAATTTTTAAAATAATATTGAAAAAAAGGTGGAACCCCGCATTGGCATAGGTTCCACCTTTTTTTTATTATTTATCTTTGTTTAGATTTTTACTAGCTTCATCGTTAATATTTTCAGATTTTTGTTCAACATTGCGCTTCATTTTATTTGAATGATCATTTGCAACGTCTTTAGTGGATTGATGCGCTTTGTCATCATTAATTTGTTTATTTAACGTATCATTTTTACGCGTTGCTTTATTACGTTTAGTTTTCTTCTCTTTTGGTGTCGTACTTAATGTTTCACCACGTTTTAAGAAGTACTGTACTACACCCATGATAAGAATATAATAAAGGATTAAACGTAATACAATAATGATGATTTGTGCTACATATAAAATAACTGTAGCAACTTTTTGAGACATATTACCTGTTGCTACAGAAAGAATTGTCCCAAGCGGTTGTGTAATGATAATAATAATTAAATTGATTAAAAGCACAGCAATAAAGAATTTTAACCATGTTTTATGACCATTTTTAATTCCTTTAAAGCCATTTTTAAAGTGAGAAATAGCACTATGATTAGATTCACGCACTAATGACACAGTATAATTAATCATTAATATGAAAAAGAACCAAGATACGATTGATGTTATTAAACCAATGATAATTAAAATTATAATTTGAATCGTTAGTAAAATAGCAATAGCATTGTCAGATGCACTGACTGCTGACTGTAATGATGTAAATAAAGGTGTTAAAGCTAAATTAAATAAATAATTTAATGCTACTATAATTAAGTACATCACGATAAATAAACCAATGGTAATTAATGATAGAAGTAAACTCTTACCATATTTACCTTTTTTAAAAGCTACGACTAAATCACTAAAATGAACATCTTCTCTTGAAATTGCTTTAGCGATAACGTTAATTGCACCTGCCAGTAATTGATAACCAGCAAATACAAAGAATAGTAATCCCAGTAATAAAGCTAGGATCATAATTATTAAATATGGACCCGATGATTGTTGAAATTGTGCTGCTAGTTGCATTTGCATGAAATACTGCATAAAGAAAGTTCTAGCAACAGTAAAAACCGCAAATACTACAATAAAACTTACGATACTAAATAGAATCGTCTTAAGAATTTGCGGCTTAGCATTTTTTAATGCCAAACTATGATATTTGAACAAATATAAGCACTCCTTTACTTTAATATAAATACAATATCAAAATTTATACTTTTTTTAAAATAATATCTAACATATTTCAAGATTAAGTGTTAAAATATGCTAATGATTAAATTTTGAAAGGAGATATCATCATGAAATTCGCGATTATTACAGATGTGCATGGTAATTTCGATGCATTACAAACTGTCTTAGATGATATTGATAATAGAGAAGATATTGATAAAATTTATAATCTTGGGGACAATATCGGAATTGGTCATGAAACAAATAAAGTATTAGATATCATATTTGATCGTGATGATATGGAAATTATTGCTGGTAATCATGATGAAGCGGTTATGTCATTAGTAAATGGCACGCCTTATCCAGAAGATTTAAAGGATAAATTTTATGAACATCATCAATGGATAGAGAGTCATATGGATGAGGATTATTACGACCAAATCAACTTATTGCCAAGATACATTGAAAAAACAATTTGTGGAAAAAAATTACTATTCATTCATTATGAAATTGAAAATCAAAAATTAGAAACTGGCATTGAAGGACAACCATTTAGTCCAATCACTGAGAATAGTAAAGACAATATTATTGAGCTGTTCAAAGATAAAGATGCTGATTTAATTGCGTTTGGTCACAATCATCAGATGCATTTATATGATGATAATGAAACGATTTACTTTAATCCTGGTGCTGTAGGTCTAAATAATGGAGCTAATGCAGTTTACGGTATCGTAACGATTAATGATAATGAGTTCTCAATTGAAAGAATAAAACTTCCTTATGATAATGAAGAATATTTACAAGGTTTTGACGAAAAACAAGTACCAGCAAAGCAACTTATATTTGACCATTTTCTATAAGCAATGAAATAGGGGTTGGACAGAATTCTAATTGAATTCATAGTCCAACCCTTGATTAATATCTAATAAAATCATTTTAATGTGTATGATGATGCATGACACCAGAGCATAATATAGTGTCATCATGTTGATGTTTTGGTGTTTCTAATTGTATCGTCATATGTTGAATATTGAGATGTGCTAAGTCATGTTCTATTCGTTTAAGTAATTGTTCACACGCATCCATCGTTAGTGATTTATCTACGACTGCATGGCAACTTAATGCATTCATATCATTGGAAATGGTCCATACATGATAGTCATGAACATTTTGTATTTCCTCATGATGCATAATGGTGAAAATGACTTGTTCTAAATCAATGTCGGAAGGTGTCCCTTCCATTAAAATGTTAATCGATGATTGTGTAATACCAAAAGCACTTTTCAAAATTAATAGTGAGACGAATATACTTGCAATTGGATCTGCAATGGTAAAGTTAAATGTCCAAATTAGAATTGAAGCGATAATTGCCCCTACAGAACCTAATAGATCTCCAAGAACATGGACAAATGCACCACGCATATTTAAATTATGTGATGTATCGCCACCTCTAAACATGATAATAGCTACAACAATGTTAACGATTAAACCAATTAAACTAATGATAAACATTTCTGTTGATTGAACTTCAGGTGGTACAAAAAATCTTTTAATTGCTTCGATAATGATAATTATACTAATGACAAATAAAGTAACGCCGTTAAATAAAGCAGCTAATACTTCGAAGCGTTTATAACCAAATGTTTTAGTAGATGTAGCATTCTTTTCAGCGTAAATAAAGGCAATCAGCGCGACACCTAGTGAAACCGTGTCACTAAACATATGTAACCCATCAGATAATAATGCTAAACTATTGGCAATAAAGCCACCTACAATTTCTATTACCATGAAAAGCCCAATGATTATAAATGAAATGCTTAGTATCTTTTTATTATTCGTATGAACATGTGAATGTGAGTGCGAATGATTAGTCATATGAATGGTCACCTCTTAGATGTATTGTATGATGAATAGCTTGTTTCAATAACGTAGAAACATGTTGATCATCAAGTGAATAAATTTTTGACTGGCCTTGTCTTAAAGATTTAACAAGTCTTGCTTGTTTGAGGATTTTAAGCTGATGAGACACGTTAGATTGACTTAAATTTAGCGTGTGTGTAATATGCCCAACACTTGCCTCTGATTGATCTAGCAAGCGAAGAATTCTTAGCCTATTGTAATCACTTAAAGCTTTGAAAATATCTGTTGTTTGTTTCAAAATAGCTTCTTCGTTTGAATCGTTAACATGAACCGTCACGTGAAACACCTCTTATTAATATATGAATATATGTTCATATATTAATGTAATACATAATGATATTTATGTCAAAAAATGACTGACGTTTTAATTTTCCTGAAAGTGGTTAAAGCAAGGATATAGATTTAATAAGGAGGCCGATTTATATGAGTTTATTAGTTATAGGTGCTAATGGTGGCGTAGGTTCAAAATTAGTTAGACAATTAAAAGAAGATAATGTTGATTTCACAGCTGGTGTTAGAAAAAATGAGCAAGTAGAATCATTAAAACAAGAGGGTATTAAAGCAACACTGGTCGATGTTGAAAAAGATAGTATTGAAGATTTAACTCAAACATTTAAAGGCTTTGATAAAGTGATATTCTCAGTAGGTTCTGGTGGCAGTACAGGTGCAGATAAAACAATTATTGTAGATTTAGATGGTGCAATTAAAACTATTGAAGCAAGTAAACAAGCTAATATCAAGCACTACATTATGGTATCAACGTATGATGCCCGTCGAGAAGCATTTGATGCAAGTGGTGATTTAAAACCCTACACGATTGCAAAACATTACGCTGATGAGCATCTAATTAATTCTGGATTAAATTATACAATTGTACACCCAGGTGCTTTAGAGGATAAAGAAGGCACTTCTAAAATTGAAACTGCATTATATTTTGATGGTAGAGGTGCTATACCTAGAGAAGATGTAGCAAGCGTGTTAAAAGAAGTTGCAACATCAGATAATAAATTTATGAACAAAGAATTTCAAGTTGTTTCTGGTAATCAATCAATTCGCGAAGCATTATCTTCATATGAATAATTAAAGTTTAAAGATGACTATTTTGTATACACATTATGTGACTATGTTAAAAGGTGAAAATAAGAAGTTGTATTGCTTAATCGCAGTAGTTAACTGGATTGAGTAATAATTAAACCAAATATTCTTAGCGCCAGTCATACTTGTATTAGTGGTCGTGGGCCTAGAAAATTGAACGTCAATCCCACGACCACTTCTTTTATTGTTTTAATAATTTCTATTAAAATAGGACTAAAGTTGATATAATAAAGATACGAGTGATTATATAGGTCGTGTTCATCCTATAGCATGACTATAATTCAACGCTTACATAATTGACTTTTAGGTTTTAATACATATTAAACAGCAAATTATTATTTACTTTAGAAATAGAGAATACGGCCTTTAACGGTTTTAGGGGGTGCAATTATGCCATTATTTTTAAAGCCTGTTTTTCACGAAAAAATTTGGGGCGGTAATAAACTAAAACAATTTAATTACGACATTCCAAGTGAATCAGTTGGAGAATGTTGGGGGATTTCAGCACACCCAAATGGTAAAAGTATGATTCTTAATGGTCCTTATGCAGGACAAACTTTAGATCAAGTATGGACGCAACATAGAGAGCTATTTGGAGACTTTCCGAGTAAGGATTTCCCTTTACTCTGTAAAATCGTTGATGCTAAGGAACCACTATCGATTCATGTTCACCCAGATGATTCTTATGCTTATGAATATGAAAATGGGCAATATGGCAAATCAGAATGTTGGTACATTATCGATGCTGAAGAAGATGCTGAAGTGATCATCGGTACATCAGTTAACTCAAAAGAAGAATTAGAAGAGCAAATCGAACAAGATAAATTCATGGAAACACTCAAAAAGGTAAACGTACAACCTGGAGAATTTTACTTTATTCCTGCTGGCACGGTACATTCAATTGGTGCAGGAATTACAGTATATGAAACAATGCAGTCTTCAGATATTACATATAGACTATATGATTATGATAGAGAACGTGATCAACCTTCTTCTCTGAATATCGATAAAGCATTAGATGTCATTCAATATTCTCAAGAATTATCAAGTATTGTTCCGGAAAATGAAATTATTGAAAATCATAAGTGTAGTCACATTGTGTCTAATGATTTCTTTACAATGGTGAAATGGGAAGTCAGTGGAACGCTAAATTATATGAAACCAAGAGAATTTTGTCTTGTTTCTGTCCTTAATGGTGATGGACAAATGATTGTTGATGGCGAAATCTTTAAAATTCAAAAGGGATCTAACTTCGTGTTAACTTCAGAAGACTTAGATAGCGTTTTTGAAGGAGACTTCACATTAATAATTAGTTATATCTAATATTTCATTATATAGTTACGTCATTTATTTACTAAAGGAGTGTGAGTGTTGAAACAATTTTTATATATTTCCTTAGTATGTGGTGTGATTGCAGGAGCAGGTGTTTTCTTCAATATGCCACAATATCCTTCGCTTACGATTCCTAGGGTTGTGGCAATTTTAGGTATTATAAGTGCAATCATTACGTTTAAAGATAAAGAAATCAGTGGGTTACTGAAACTTGGAGGTATTATGATTAATTTAATGCCCTTGTTAGGTAGCTTACTTGCACAGCAATAACTTATATAGGGGAAATATTTAGAATTAATTGGTCATTGATTCTGAATGTTTGCTCTATTTTTTTGCAACTTATTAAAATGTGATAGAATATAAAAAAAATTAAACATAAAATTACGTCGATATGTTAAGATTTAAAGCATAACTTAAGTAACTTTAAAAATTTAAATATTACAATAAATAGGGATACATATTGATTTATAAGAATACATTTAAAGGAGATCCACTATGGAAGAAGAAATAAATTACTTTTGGCTTAATTGTGGCTATACGAGATGGAATCATAACGAGCCTTTAGTAGGTCAAACAACTTTATTTGAATCTGGCGCCCAGTTTAATCCTACCCAAGGTTTTAGAGCTTTTAAAAAAGCCAAAACAGGTGATCAAGTTATATTTTATCAAGTCCAAACGGATACTGGATTACTTGGTATTGGTGAGATCATTAGCGTACAAACAGGCGCTCAAAATAAAATAAGAGTTGAATTTAAATTTAACGAATTATTAAAGCCATTGACAACAGATTATTTAAAGCGTAGTGAGACACTCGATTTTCGCATGAACAACATGCGTGAAACATTAATTAATCAATTAACTAAAGAAGAATATGATTTAATTGTTTCATTAGGCAAAGGCGAAGAAAAACTTCCACGTTATTTCTTCCTATCTGAAACTGAATCATTTGAGCCAGGTGAATATTATACGATTTACACACACACTTATAATGGAATCAAACGCAATGGCTATCACTTTTACAATCAATTAGAAGTGGGAGATAACCTTGTATTCTATAATAAATACGAGAATCAGTCAGTGGTAGGCATTGGAGAGGTATCTCGACATATTCATGAGAAACCACCGATTCCAGGTAGAACCAATAGTACAGCCATTGAAATATACTATGATAAACATATTACGCCTGTAACTTTAGGTGCATTGAACAAACATCCTAAGTTAAAAAATCTGTATTTCTTACAAGAAAATGCGAAGCAAGCTATCGCAAGCATGAGCCAAACACAGTATGATGCAATTATTGAAATGAGTAACAATGATGGCATCAAAACGCCTTTTGAAACAATTAAGAAAACAGAAATTGATACAGAACATCATGAAGAAGGTATTAAACCTTTCATATTATTAGTAGTAGAACAACGCGAAGAAGGATTGAAAGCAGCGAATAATTTACTGCAAAAGACAAATGCTAACCCTGTGATTACGAGTGGGCATCCAGATTTTACGGAAGATATGTTGTATGGTAAGTATTTACCAAATGAAGCTGGTGCATTATATTATCGTGAAGGGTTTATTACACAATTGATGCCTAAAAATGATAAAAGTTACTTAGTCATTGATAACTTTAATAGAATTGATCCTGACATATTTCAAACATATATTAATGTACTTGAAGGGTATGAAGTGACATTACCTAGATATAATAAAGAAGGACAAATGGTTAAATGGTCAAGAGAAAAAGATTCATTCTACCATTTCAATCCAAACTGGCATATTATTGGCGTAACATATGATCGATTAGAGGATATTAAACGTAAATACTCAAAACAATTTCTTAAATATACAAGAATTGTTAAAGTAAATCATGAATAAATAAAATGGTTGGAATGCAGAGAACGCCAAGATGAACTATTTTCTATGTTAATCGAATTTGGCTAATCTGAAACAGTTATCATAGTATGGTTATTTTAGTTCTAGTGAGTGGACAATGAATTCGAAAGGAATTCTAGTCCACTTTTTTTATTAGAAATAATATAGATGTAGTCGATTAACTGATATACAACGGCGTCACAATAAAGTTAAACCTTGTCTGTATCACTTTTAGTGTTTAACTTAAGTCAAAACATGGAATATGAATACTAAGAAGTAATGGAAGGTGATAGAAGATGCCAATTATTTATTATGACGGTAATTGTGTGTATTGCTATAACTATTGTATTTGGTTAATACAACATGGACTTCCTAAAAGCTATGAATTTACAACCTTAAAGAGTGAATCAGCACATTATTTATTTGAACAGCATCCAGAAGCATTAAATAAAAACAGCGTTATATTACAACGTGGTCAACATTTAGAATTCAAATCTAATGCTATAGCGAGTCTTATACTTGCAACTACTGATTATAAGTGGTTAGGATTGTTGCTCAAAGTTACGCCACGCCCTATTAGAGATTGGGCTTATAATTTATTTGCTAATAATCGAAATAGAATGTGGAAGACACATTGGCACCAACCTAATGAATATGAAAAAACTTTCTTTATTGACGATAATCGAGATTAATTGATAATTTTTGATTTTAATTGATAATTTCATATACACTAATGATAATAAAATTATTTAAATGATAGTGCAAATTACTTTTCAAATGCAGATGAATGGCTTTTAATATACCATATAAAGGTTTTTAACTTACGCATAAAGTCATCATAAAAAAAGATGAACATATCTATTTACAGATTATAATAATTATAATATAATAATAATTGTAATAAAGAGAAAAAATAGTGATAAACAAGGAGAGAATATAATGAGTCAACAAGATGTAGTAAAAGAATTAAACCAACAAGTTGCGAACTGGACAGTAGCTTATACAAAATTACACAATTTCCATTGGTACGTTAAAGGTCCTAATTTCTTCTCATTACATGAGAAATTTGAAGAGTTATATAACGAAGCAAGTCAATATGTAGATGACTTAGCTGAACGTATTTTAGCAATTGGCGGTAATCCAGTTGGAACATTAAAAGAAAGCTTAGACATTTCAATCGTTGATGAAGCGGGTAAAAATTATTCAGCAGAACAAATGGTAGAAGCATTCTCAAAAGATTTAACAAATATTTCAGAGCAATTAGTTAAATCTATTGAAGTAGCAGGAGAAGCTGGCGATGATGTATCAGAAGATATGTTCATCGGAATGAAAAATTCTGTTGATAAACACAATTGGATGTTCAAATCATATTTAGTTTAATCATAAGGGTGTTATTAAGCACACGACTTTCAATATCGTTCATTGAGATAAGACTTACAATGATCTTAGTAGAGTGATTTGAGTCATGTTCTAATCTTTAAATTTAAGGCACTTCGTTAATTTAGTTTGCTAGTACTTACTAAATGATACGAAAGTGCCTTATTTTTTTAAAATATTTCAAAGTAAAATGATATATAAATACGACGTATTGTAAACGAAAAAACCAGTAAATGAATTTATAAAACTCATTTACTGGTTATTTTGTTAGGGATTATTTCCTAACCTCGTTTATTGTTTATTGTTATTCAGCAACTTCTAATGCAATTTCCATCATTTGCGTAAATGAGTTTTGTCTCTCTTCAGCTGTAGTTGCTTCATCTCTAAGAATATGGTCACTAACTGTAAAAATACCTAATGCTTTCTTACCAGCATTAATTGCATTTAAGTATAACCCTGCTGATTCCATTTCAATACCTAAAATTCCCATTTTTTTCCAATTGTCATTGAACGTTGCATCAGCATTATAGAATGTATCTGAAGATAGTACATTACCTACATGACTTACTGCTCCAATTTTATCAGCAATATTTTTAGCTTTAGTAATAAGTTCGAAATCAGCGATTGGGGCAAAGTGGCCAGGAATATTAAATTGGTCTACATAATTAGAGTTAGTAGATGCTGCTTGAGCAATAATCACATCATATAAATTAACATCTTCTTGTAAAGCACCACATGAACCAACACGAATAATAGTGTCAACATCAAAGAAATTATATAATTCATATGAATAAATACCAATACTTGGTATGCCCATTCCAGAGCCCATAACTGAAACTTCTTTACCTTTGTAAGTACCTGTATAACCGAACATATTTCTAACTTCGTTAAATTGTTCTACATTTTCTAAAAAGTTATCTGCAATATATTTTGCGCGTAATGGATCGCCAGGCATTAAAACCGTTTTAGCGATTTTCGCTCCATTTGGTTGAATGTGAGGTGTGCCATTTGTCATTAATATCTTCTCCTTATCATGATTGTTAAGATTAAGATAACATTTGTTTAACTTTTTTGCGAATTTTTGTACTATATACATGAGAGGGCTATATTAATATGAAAAGTTAATATTCTAATTTTAAGGAATATTGATTAAATTTAACAACATATTGGAGGAAACTACTATGAATTATGCAAAATTTATTGATCACACTCTATTGAAGCCGGAATCTACACGTCAACAAATTGATAAAATTATTGACGAAGCTAAAGCGTATGATTTCAAATCAATTTGTGTAAATCCTACACACGTTAAATATGCATCAGAAAAGTTAAATGGCTCAGATGTATTAGTTTGTACTGTGATTGGTTTTCCATTAGGAGCAAATACAACTGCTACTAAAATTTTTGAAGCAGAAGATGCGATTAAAAATGGCGCGTCTGAAATTGATATGGTTATCAATATAGGCGCACTTAAAGATGGAAGATATGAAGACGTTCAAAAAGATATTGAAGGCGTAGTTGGCGCAGCTAACGGAAAAACTGTGAAAGTTATAATTGAAACTGTTCTTTTAACAGACGATGAAAAAGTGAAAGCAAGTGAACTAGCAAAAGCTGCTGGAGCAGATTTCGTTAAAACATCAACTGGCTTTGCTGGGGGAGGCGCTACACCAGAAGATGTGAAATTGATGAAAGACACTGTGGGAGACGCATTAGAGGTTAAAGCTTCAGGTGGCGTGCGTAATTTAGAAGATTTCAATAAAATGATTGACGCAGGCGCTACTCGTATAGGTGCGAGTGCTGGTGTTCAAATTATTCAAGGCTTAGAGTCAGATTCTGATTATTAATCATGCAATTGATGTAACAGCACATAGATACAACAGCTTATTTTGAGAGGGGTTCAGAATTATGAGAATGGTAGATATTATTGAAAAGAAACGCGATGGCAAATCATTATCTAAAGAGGAAATTGAATTCTTTATCAAAGGTTACACGGAAGGGGACATTCCTGATTATCAAGCTTCTAGTTTAGCGATGGCAATCTTTTTCCAAGATATGAATGAAGAAGAGCGTGCAGCTTTAACTATGGCAATGGTTAATTCAGGTGATGTTATTGATTTATCAAAAATTAATGGTATTAAAGTAGATAAACACTCAACTGGTGGTGTTGGAGATACGACGACGCTAGTGTTGGCACCATTAGTAGCTGCAGTGGGAGTGCCAGTTGCTAAAATGAGTGGCCGTGGTTTAGGACATACGGGCGGTACGATTGATAAATTAGAATCTATTGATGGATTCCATGTTGAAATCTCTGAAGCGGAGTTCATTAAACTTGTTAATGAAGACCAAGTTGCAGTGATTGGACAAACAGGCAATTTAACACCTGCAGACAAGAAACTATACGCACTAAGAGATGTTACAGGAACAGTTAACTCTATTCCTCTAATCGCATCATCTATCATGAGTAAGAAAATTGCCGCGGGTGCTGATGCAATCGTCCTAGATGTTAAAACTGGAAATGGTGCATTCATGAAAACATTAGAAGACGCTGAGGCTTTAGCACATGCTATGGTTAGCATAGGAAATAATGTTGGTAGAAATACAATGGCTATTATTTCAGATATGAGCCAACCACTTGGTCGTGCGATTGGGAATGCTTTAGAATTAAGAGAAGCGATTGATACATTAAATGGTCAAGGACCTGAAGATTTAACTGAACTAGTATTAACATTAGGTTCACAAATGGTCGTACTTGCTGAAAGAGCAAGTACACTTGAAGAGGCGCGTCAATTGCTCAATGAAGCCATTGAAAATGGTTCAGCACTAGATAAATTCAAAACATTTTTAGAAAATCAAGGTGGCGATGCTTCAGTTGTCGATTCACCGGAGTTATTACCGACTGCCCAATATCAAATTGATTATAAAGCAAAATCAAGTGGTGTAGTTTCAGAGCTTATTGCAAATGAAATTGGAGTTGCTTCAATGATGTTAGGTGCGGGAAGACAAACGAAAGAAGATGACATAGATTTAAGTGTTGGCATTGTGTTGAATAAGAAAGTAGGAGACAAAGTCAATGAAGGTGAGTCTTTATTGACGATTCACAGTAATCGTGAAAATGTTGATGATGTCATTAAGAAACTTGACGAAAGTATCGAAATTAAAGCACAAGCAAAAACACCAACATTAATTCATAAAATAATTACAGAGTAGGAGTGTTAAATATGACGACACCATTTAAAAGAGTGCATTTAATTGTCATGGATTCAGTAGGTATTGGTGAAGCACCTGATGCTGCAGCTTTTAATGATGAAGGTTCACACACATTAAAACACACGTTAGAAGGGTTTAACCAATCATTACCTAATTTAGAAAAATTAGGATTAGGTAATATTGAAGATTTACCAGTGGTCAATAAAGTTGAACAACCAGGTGCGTTTTATACTAAATTAAGTGAAGCTTCTGTCGGAAAAGATACGATGACAGGACATTGGGAAATTATGGGACTAAATATCATGCAACCATTTAAAGTTTATCCGAATGGATTTCCTGATGAATTAATTCAAGAGATTGAAGAAATGACAGGTCGAAAAGTTGTGGCAAATAAACCTGCTTCAGGTACTGCAATTATTGATGAATTAGGCGAACATCAAATGAAGACAGGAGATTTAATTGTTTATACTAGTGCAGACCCAGTACTTCAAATTGCTGCACATGAAGATATTATCCCACTTGAAGAATTGTATGATATTTGCGAAAAGGTACGTGAATTAACTAAAGATCCTAAGTACTTAATTGGCCGTGTTATTGCACGCCCATATGTAGGTGAGCCAGGAAACTTTACACGTACGTCTAATCGTCATGATTATGCGCTTAAACCATTTGGTAAAACAGTCATGAACACATTAAAAGATCATGACTATGATGTTATTGCAATTGGTAAAATTAATGACATTTATGACGGTGAAGGTGTAACAGAAGCAATAAGAACTAAAAATAATATGGATGGCATGGATCAACTGATTAATGTCGTTAAAAAAGACTTTAATGGTATCAGCTTCTTGAATTTAGTGGATTTTGATGCATTATATGGTCACCGCAGAGACAAAGACGGTTATGCACAAGCAATTAAAGATTTCGATGAACGCTTACCAGAATTAATTGATAATTTACAAGAAGATGATTTAGTTATAATTACGGCAGATCATGGTAATGATCCAATTGCAGAGGGTACTGACCATACACGAGAATATATTCCAGTGTTGATGTTTAGCCCTAAAATAGATGCATACCATGAATTATCAGGAGATACTACATTTAGTTCAATTGGTGCAACAATCGCGGATAATTTCAATGTTGAATTGCCTGAATTTGGTAAGAGTTATTTAAATGAAATGGGAGTGGAACATTAATGAAAGTATTCCGTTATTTATTAGGTTTAGCGTTTGGAACAGCTGGTGTACTTCATTTTACAAATGAACGTTCATTTAGAAATATCGTTCCAGATTATTTACCATTACAAAAAACGGCTGTTTTAGTAACAGGTGTATTTGAGATTTTCTTCGGTATTATGTTGTTATTAAAACGTCCTGCTAATTGGTTAAAAAAAGGTATTAACCTATTCTTATTAGCTGTATTGCCCGCAAATGTTTACATGGCACGTAAAGAATTACCTTTAGGTGATAAACAAGTGCCAAAATGGGCGCTATATTTAAGATTACCATTACAGTTTGTATTAATTGGATTAGTAAAAAAATTATAAAATAATCAGATCAGAGAGCGGGACAAAAATAAAAATAAATTTGTTGTTCCACCCTAGCTAGCTTAGTTCGGAGATTTTCTTCATGAAAATCTCTTAGCTGGGGCTCTGACAGCAAAGATGACGTGGTTTGAAAAAATGCTTGATTTAAACGCATTTTCAAATCAGTCAACTACAGCTAAAAGAAAAAGAGGCTAAGACAAAATAAAATGTCTCAGCCTCTTTTTCTTTTTAAATATTCACTTTATGAACGGGTAATATTATTTACCTTCACCATATATATCAGACCATTCATTACGTTTATCAAGAAATGCTTGTGCGATTTCTTTTGCACCTTCAAGTGAATGGCTTGCAGCCCAGCCACATTGAACTTCGTTACAAGCAGGAACTTCAGTAGCACTTAACACATCATTTAATGTTTTTTCAATGATACTTAATACATCTTCATAATCATCATGATTAATAAATGACACATAAAAACCAGTTTGACAACCCATTGGACTTAAATCTACAACTTTATCAGTATGATTTCTGATGTTCTCAGCCATTAAATGTTCGAGTGAGTGTAACCCAGGCATTTCCATATGTTCTTTATTAGGTTGTTTGAAACGAATATCGTATTTTTTAATCACATCACCATTCAAACCTTCCATTGTACCAGCTAAACGCACGAAAGGTGCTACAACCTTAGTATGATCTAAATTAAAACTTTCAACGTTCATTTTAGTCATCATAAATCCTCCTATAAGCAATAAATTTAATTATTAAGTTAACGATTTGATTGTATCAATTGTTAAAGGTATTTACAATTTTCAAAATTATAGTCCTAATAGTGGACGTGAAATAAAATGAATTGTGAGAAAATTTTGTAAATACATGGAAATTTAATGACAACCATCTTTAAATCCGATAAAATAGGTAATAATTAACTGATGATAAGAAATATAAACGATTGAAGATAGTAGAGAAAACGATTGTCGTAAAAATAAGGGAGTTATGATTTATGAGTAATAAACAAGAAATTTTAGATTATATAGAGAATAATAAATATGATTATGTTGAAATTAGTCATCGAATACATGAACGCCCTGAATTAGGTAATGAGGAGATCTTTGCCTCTAGAACACTCATTGATAAATTGAAAGCCAATGACTTTGAAATAGAAACGGATATTGCTGGGCATGCTACAGGTTTTATAGCCACTTATGATTCTGGGCAAGAAGGTCCTACGATTGGTTATTTAGCAGAATATGATGCACTGCCGGGATTAGGTCACGCCTGTGGCCATAACATTATTGGGACTGCTAGCGTACTTGCAGGTTCAGCATTAAAACAAGTGATAAACCACATTGGGGGAAAGGTTGTTGTGCTTGGTTGTCCAGCTGAAGAAGGTGGCGAGAATGGAAGTGCCAAAGCGTCATATGTTAAAGCTGGCATTATTGATGATATCGACATCGCTTTAATGATTCACCCTGGGAATGAAACCTATCCAACTATTGATACGCTCGCTGTAGATGTATTAGATATAAAATTCTATGGCAAGAGTGCACATGCTTCAGAAAATGCTGATGAAGCTTTAAATGCACTTGATGCGATGATTTCATATTTTAATGGTGTAGCACAATTAAGACAACACATTAAAAAAAGTCAACGCGTACATGGCGTTATTTTAGATGGTGGCAAAGCAGCTAATATTATTCCGGACTTTACACATGCTCGATTCTATACACGTGCAACAACACGTAAAGAATTAGATGTTTTAACTGAAAAGGTTAATCAAATTGCGAGAGGCGCAGCGATTCAAACAGGTTGTGATTATGAATTTGGACCGATACAGAATGGTGTAAATGAATTTATAAAGACGCCTAAATTAGACGCGTTATTTGAGAAATATGCAAATGAGGTAGGTGAAGATGTCAGTCACGACGATTTTGGTTTTGGATCGACAGATACGGGTAATGTCAGTCATATAGTACCTACGATTCACCCTCATGTGAAAATAGGCTCTAGAAATTTAGTTGGTCATACACATAGATTTAGAGAGGCTGCAGCGAGTGTGCATGGTGATCAAGCGTTAATTCATGGTGCTAAAATCATAGCATTAATGGGATTAGAATTAATTGAAAATAAGAGAATGTTTGATGATGTAGTTCAACAGCACTCTCAAATAAAGGGGCAGTCTAGATGACAAAGAACGAAAAAGAACTAAAATTAACTTTAAGTGATTTATATAATGACAATGTTGTGTATAACTCAAGACCATCATATATTTCAAACCCTTGGCTAAAACCTGAGGAACATCAATCGAATTTCTTAACGGGTCGAGAAATGCTTATTGCAGATTCTATGCCGATGATTGTACATGAGGCAAGCATTACTGATAAATTAGTTCAATTATTTGCTCTAGTCGGAAAAAAAGTTCCAACACATACGTATCAATTTAAAAATCGTGAAACATATGAAGCACTGTTAAATCGAATTGTTCATGAAGAAGGTAAAGCGATTTACTTTCAATATATTCATAGTGATGACGTTGTACCGGATGATTGCTACGCTGTTCAGAAAGAAACATTTGTAGCATTAAACAATAAAGCACGTATACCAGAGTGGACGAATCATAAATTTTTGCCAGAGCGTGAAATTGTATCTATTAATGATTTCAAAGCACGTATTAAAGAATGGACATTTCCATTTGTTATTAAACCTGGAGACGATTTGCCAACAGCAGGTGGATATGGTGTCATGATTTGCTATGATGAAGCGGATTTGGCTAAAGCCACACAACGTATCTTAGAAGCTAGTGATGCGACAGATAACCTAATTATTGAACAAAAAATTGAAGCGGTTAAGAACTATTGTGTGCAATTCGCTTATTCTGAAGATATTGGTGTGACCTATTTAGGTACTGCACATCAAATTACAGATAAATATGGATTTTATGCAGGAAATGAAAATGTTCATAATGTTCCCCAACAAGTAATTGATGCCGGTCGAGAAATAATGGAAAATGGTGTGAAACTCGGTTTCTTTGGTGTAGCTGGTTTCGATTTACTCCTAGATAAGAACGACGACGTTTTTGCTATCGATTTAAACTTTAGACAAAATGGCTCTACAAGCATGCTATTATTACAGGAGGAACTGAATTCGACATATCAAAAATTTTATAGCTACTTCTCTAATGGTGATAATGCGCATTTCTTTAATACTATTTTAAAATATGTTAAACAAGGTGTGTTGTACCCATTGTCTTATTACGATGGAGATTGGTTTGGAAAAAACAAAGTTAATTCTCGCTTTGGTTGTATTTGGAGAGGCGAATCAAAGGAATCTATAGAGAAGATTGAACAATCTTTTTTAGCTGACCTTGAAAAATAATCATATATTAAATATACAATCGTAAGTCGACAAGAAGTGTATTGTTTAAAATGAATATGAGTTATGAACTAGAGTTGCGTAGGCACGCATATTAGCCTTTTCTCAACTCTAGTTTTATTTTAGGTTCAAAACAAGTATGTTTTAAAAGTACTATCTTAAAATCATCATTTTCGATACAGATATTTGACGGCTTAAGTATTGTCATTTACTATTTTAATTGTTACCAAAATAGAAATGGAGGGTTACGCATTGTCTTACAAGAATGAGACTTATTTTAAAGATGTGCTGATTAATGAAACGTTTTATGTTGCTAGCCAAAATAAAAAATTAATCAGAATAAATAGTAATGATCAAAATCATGTCGGTGTTTGGACTCAAGAAGGACAAGCAGAAGCGTATTTAAAGCATTCAGCAATAGACTACGATCGCGTATTAACAATTGATGTGGATACATTCGTTACCTATGAATTGGATGACTTATTTGATGAAAATGATCAAGTTGTTATTAATCAAACAGCTGAAACAGAAGGACAGATTGTTAACGTTGTACAAATGACTGATGAATTAATGTCAGAATTGGATAAAATTCGCATTAAAGAATTTGTGAGAGATGTAGCCAAAGAAGACCAAGTATTCGGCTTAACAAAACAAGGTGAAAGTCACTTCATATTAATCAGTGATGATAAAGAAGAAAAACCTCAAATTATGCCTGTTTGGAGTTTAAAAAATAGAGCGCTTAAAGTTCGAGATGAAGACTTTGAAGAGTGTGAGTTAATCGAAATTGAAGGCAGCGTATTTAGTGATTGGTTAGATAAATTACGTGATAATAATCAAGCTGTTGCCATTGATTTAAAACCTGGTGTAGTTGGAACAGTTGTTTCAGCTCAAAAATTATCAAACGAATTAACGTTTTAATTTGAATGATGTAGTCATTCGTTACTTTTAGTCTTTATATATATTTAGGTATTACATAATTGATTAATTAAATAAAAAGGAAGAGGCTGGGACAAAAATAATATAATGAAGCTATTTTGCAAATTCGCAGTAGCTGACTGAACTGAGAAGGCGCTTAAATCAAGCTTTTCTCAGTTCTAGTCATCCTTGCGGGCGGGGCCCCAACAAAGAGAATTTCACTAAAAAATTCTACAAGCAAAGCAAGTTTTGAGTCGGGGCCCCAGCAAAGAGAATTTCATCAAGAAATTCTACAAACAAAGCAAGCTGGGAGTGGAAGACGAATTCAAAAGAATTGTGTCCCGCTC
>NZ_JAESLA010000059.1:0-2107 GCF_017892405.1 Staphylococcus sp. GDY8P85P
GGGGTAGCGTCAGGAAAATGCGGATTTACAACGTTAAGGATATCCAAATATAAAAAGCCCAAATTCTTAGCAAAATAGAATTTGAGCTTTTTAGCACATTCATTATATATTTTTCATAAGCTCGTCTATAGCATTTGGATATAATGGTTTACTTAATTCAAGAATAGCCTTTGCATAGTCTTGGATTTCCTTTTGAGCATCATGTTCTAATCTTTGATTTAAAAAATGACAAACTGACTGTAAGGATGCCGTCCAGTACCAACGTACATACATTCCATAAGCAGGAAGGAATAGTCTCGCTTGTTCTGGACATATTCCATCTTCTAGAGCTGATTCATATTTGGCTATTCCTTCGTCAACATATGCCATAAGATCCCTGGTGTATTTATCACCAATTTCCAACGTAACTATTTCACCACTACCTTGCTTAGAATTTTTGGGTTTACTTCTCCATTCTTTACTTGAGGGAATATAAAATGTAGGCTCTTCTGTAATATATCTTCGACTTGATTCATTCCAGGCATCAAAACTATCTCCTGTACCCTCTTGATGAGAGGAACCAATGACATACTTCCACCATTGTCTGGCCACCATTAGTGGTGCATACACTTCATATTGTGCGATTACATGTCTAAATGGAGAAGTATGGCCTTCTCTAGCAAGAAATTTAATTAACTTAACATCTTTATCGTTCAGTTCTTTCGATTCTTTTGCATAAGAAACTCTTGCAGAGTTTACTACAGTTAAATCTGAACCCATATGATTTACAAGGCGAACATAGCCCTTATCTAATACGTTTATAATATTCATTTGATTTGCTCTCCTTTATTTTTTCTTTCGTATGTAAAATATGTATAGGGTATAAACCCTTCTACTTTTTGTTGATAGGTGATTTCAAACTCATCTTTATTAAACATTGGAAAAAAGATATTACCTTCATATTCCTTTTCGATAATAGTTAAATATATTCTATCGGCAAATGGTAACGATTCCTTATATATTTCTCCACCACCTGCAATAAAAATTTCATCTTCTTGTTGTAGTAAATTAAAAGCCCTCTCTAACGATTCTACAGTCAGGCAATTATTATAATTAATATCTTTAGATTTTGAGATAATAATTGTCTTTCTGTTCGGCAGTGGCTGACCAATAGATTCAAATGTCTTTCTACCCATAATTACTGATTTACCCATAGTTAAATCCTTAAATCGAACCTGTTCACCAGGAATCTTCCATGGTATATCCTTATCTTTGCCGATTACGTAATTACTTGAAATTGCAGCAATTAATGAAATGATCATTTTCTTAACTCCCTTTGAAAGAAACTAATTTATTTTATAATGCGGATAAATCAAAAAAACTTTAAAATAGCTCTTCTTCATTAATTGTCTATTTCTAATACCTTCCTATATAGCGATGCTCTTGACACATTTGTAATTTCACAAATTTGATTTACAGTCATTTTTCCTTCTCTATATAGCTTTACTGCATAATTCATTCCTGCATGATTTTTATGATATTTCTTTAACCTACCTTTAAATTTCCCTTCTTTCTTAGCCAAATCAATCCCTTCACGCTGTCGCATACGTATAAGATCTCGTTCTAACTGATTTACCCCAGCCATAACTGTAATTAAGAATTGGCTGTATGGATTATCTTCTGATAAATCTAGCCATGTATCCTTGATTGATTTTAAACTTGCTTTTTTACTTCGTATTATATCAATCAATTCAAATAAATCCTGCGTACTTCGAGTAATCCGAGTTAAGTCTGTAACATAAATAATGTCACCTTTCTGTAAATCCTCTAACATTTTTTGAAGTTGCTCACGATCCTTTGTTGATCCGGAAACTTTTTCTTCAAAAATAATATCCATTCCGATTTCGTTCAATTGCTGAAATTGCCTTGAAGGATTTTGGCTAGCCGAACTGACACGTATATAACCAATTTTCCGCAAAATATCACCTCGTTTTTGAGACAAGTCTTATGAGACACCCATAACACTGATTCTATCAGCCTTCTACAATTCAATCAATAGATTACAACCTAATCATACAAGTAAATAAGTTTAATTTATATCAACTAAAACGTATGATTAGGGTGTATA
>NZ_JAESLA010000006.1:0-10947 GCF_017892405.1 Staphylococcus sp. GDY8P85P
ACTTTTATATAAAAATGATGTACTTGATTTTTATAAAAAGGGAAAGATGGCATATTATTTTATTAAAGACGATGAAATAAGAGAGTTTTTCTCTAAAAATCAGAAGGGTTTTTGAAACGAGTAAAAACGAGTTTCTTCTTGAACTTTGGTTTAAAGAAAATATTATTAAACACCGACGTGTCGGTGTTTTAGTGTTCATGTGAATATTAAAAAATAATGGAGTGATAACACATGAACACATTCGTTTTCGGCGTGATTTTAAAGAGATTAGAAGAAAAAGGTCTTAATGTACACGAAGTATTCAATATGAGCGATAAACAGGCTAAAAAAGACTTATTTGATGATTTATACCACTATGTCCGCTATACAAAGCCATGCGGTGCAGAATTAACGATGGTGGCATTAAATGCTGATGAATTGATCCACTACTTTGTATGCTGTTATATGGAGCGTTATGCTTACAGATTGAACGCTTAACCGTTACGACATTTTTCAAATGTCGTTGAACTCAAAAAAGAGGTGACTATTTGCAGTCACCTCTTTTTTTACGTTTAATCTTCAAACTCTAAAGGTTGTGCATGTATTCTTATATAATAATCCTCAAGATCATACAGAACTTTCATAGCACTTAAATAATCATACCCTTTAATACCACGTTTTTGTATAGACTTCCATTGCTGTAAGCAATCAATACCATATACCTCTTTAATTAAATCAACATAATCTTTACGACCAAATTTAAAATGGAAAAAGAAATTATCATTATCGTATCGACCTTCAAAACATAATAGATAAGTTAAAAACTGTCGTATGCGATATTGGTCGTATTTACGCTTATAATCAGCAAGTTCGGGTTTTGTTAGTTGATGTTCACGTAATACTTTAAAGGCGGGTAAACCGTATTCTAAAGCGTATTGATAACCTTGATAATCTTCATCAGTTTTAATGTTATGATTAAGCGTGATAAATCCTTTATGAATATCGGCGTTATATTCGTATTCTTCCATATCAACAAACGGTCTTGATGGAAAATAACCATAATCAGACTTAAAAGCACCATCTTTAATATGTGAATACTCACGAGGTAACAACATACGCTTTTTATCAAAATCAAAGCTAATAGACTTTTGACTATCTTCATAGCTATCAAAAATACGTGTAATCGTTTTGAGATTGCCCTCTTTTACATCACGCAGTGATAACATATCAGATTGTGAATCACGCACACGCCCACGACGTTTAAGGATTTTATCAAGAAGAACAACACGCTTAGTATAATCATCAGCATAATAATAATCTTTATCACCTTTATATCCGCCTTTAGCAAACACACCATCGTATTGTTCAACGTTGTTAGTAAACGGATTGGTATAAGATTTATTTTTATCTAAACTGATATTACATCGTGTCAACCCATTAAAAAACCACTCATCTTGTATATGTTTCACTTCTAATATTGAACCTTTGCCTGTTTGATGATTAAGTTCTTCGCCCCAGCAAGACTTAATCACTTTTTTAAATACCGATGAGATTGAGCCTAAATATTCATCAATTTCAAGCATTTGTTCCCAGGGATAATCAGAGATAAAACCATCTGTGGTGACACTATGCACCGTATAACCACGCTCACTAATGTAATTCATAATGATACCTAACACGCATCTAACAAGAGCGGTAGTCGTTGACGCAATCACACCATCAGTGATTTTGCTAAATGGAATGATTTCAGTCTCATCAGTAACGATATTACGACCTGTATTACCATGTATGCCTTGTCCTGTCTTACCATAAGTGGAATTAACAAGGATTTTCATAAGTTGTGCTTGAACGGATTTTTTACCATACTTTTTAGCGTAATCAGCACGTATTTTAATCATGTTACGCACACCAAAACCGACGTGGTGCATCACAAAGTCATTATCAATATCTAATGGATTTAATGGCGTTTCTAATTCCATTTCTGACGCACGTTTCAAATTAAACAGCATAAATCCTTGTTTAGCAACAGTAACTTTAGCACCAACTTGGATTGCTGCAAATACATCGGGTGCTGACACCAATCCCTCACCACGTTGTAAAAATACAGGCGTACCTTTTAATAAAGGGTGAGAAGATTTTAAAGGGATTGTTGGATATTTAACAGAACTTGGGAACTCAAATTTTACATATCCAAAACCAGCTTGTCCGATATGTAACCAATCATCATGCGACAATTCGTAACCTTCTTTAAACGCAATCGGATCTTTTTCAAAATCAATCATTCTCATCACTTGCATCTGGCAAGGATAGGCAGAGCGTAAATCATAGTCGTACGTACGACCTGTGATTAATCCATGACTAAAACTTTCATTACGACCGCCCATGTAGGCTTTATCGGGCATTTCACCAAAACGACTACGAGAGTTATATAATCCATGATAATTTGGAACGCCATCCTCAACTTCAAATCCAGTCACATCATGAGACCAACTCACGCCATCACGCACATGTTCATTAAGAGCATCTGTAATATTTTCGACTAAATGCGTTGATGCAATCGAACTTACAGTCACACCATCACCAATGATTGATTTAACATTTTGATACCATTCATAACTAATACGAGCATCACGCACCGCATAATCATGGTAAAAGTGCGGGTGATTATTAAGTAATTGATCCATATTTTCTTTATAGAAATTGACGGGCTTATTATCTTGTTTATCTAGGGCTAATGTATCAAGTTTTTCAATGCCGATGGCTTCACCAAGTTTAGATAATGCTGATGCAGGCGGTGATAACTTCATTGTGTCACGTAAATTTAAATTAATCATACAACGCTTACGCCAAGGCTGATACCAATAATTATACACACGAGGGCTTGTCGTTGCTAAACAATGTTTGTTACTCATTAAAACATTCGAAACGTGAACAGGATTATCTTCTATCTTTTTTAAGCGTTTTTTTAATTTTTCAATATCATCATCACCTAATGAACGACCTTTTTTATCAGTTTTAGATTGGATTTGACTTTTTAAAGAACGCATTTGCTTTTGTTGAGACTCACTATACCCCATAAAATCTAAGATATTTTGCCAATCATAGCACATCGAAATATCAACGCCCATGAAGTGTGCAATCAACGTGATATTACAACTTTCATAAAAAGGATTAACGTGTTTAGTTTTACCTTCATGAACAATATTAAATCCACGACCAGCAAAAACTTTGTCAACAATGTAATGGATCATCTCACCGAAACCATTACCAGCGGGATATTTATTAATATCGGGATAGAACACAATATCAAAATCATCACCATCAAGGTGCGTTGAAAATTGATAGCTAAGCGGTACACGTTCACCTGTTTGAGCGTCATCGTACCATTCCGTATCAAATCCTAAATCAAGTGTTGCACGATTGGTATATCGCAAAATGTAATCACGAATATCAACATCGGGGTGCGGTTTGCGTCTTAAATAATGGCGGTTCCCTAATTTATTTTTTGCATATTTATAAAGATGCCTAAAGTGTGCCCATCGTTTAGGTTTTATTTTCATTTCCTCACCAACAAAACATGGGTAGATGGTGTCCTCATTGTCGATATAATAATCGAGCATGTCACCACCCTTAAAAATTTGTTTAGGATTTAAGAAATCAAAAGTTAAAACATGGCGGGGGGCAAAAGGGGGGGCATCTTGGCTATACCCATAAGGTGAAAAGTGCCCCCCATGGTTGAGCCCCGCGGTTGCGCCATTTTTACCCAATCTCATGTTAAGTTGAGAATTTTTCAACTTAACATGAGAACTCGATTTTTCAATAATTATTGTTCCTAATTTATTTACAATTTTTGTTTTTTGTCGCATAAAAAATAGCACGCCTTTCAGAAAATTTTGAAAGATGTGCTACCAACATTTAACCTTTGTGCCAACAATTTTTTAACATTTATAAGCGGAAAAATATTTAAAAATATTTGTTAAACTGTCTAATTGTGATACAATCTACTTATAAATTAATATATTAATGAACGTTACAGGGGTGGTGCCCTGTTTTATCTGTTGTTCATTTAGGTTTATTTTTTGGCGGTGTTTTTGTTGGTAGCAAAAACATCTTTCTTTTTATTTTAGCACTTCGCTTTTATTTATTAAAGCGGGTGCTATTTTTATTTTAATCGACAAAGAATACTTTCATTATCCAGCCTAATAATGCTATTATTCCCGCCCATATGATAACAGGTACAAAATACATCAAGAACCACAACGCTGTCATAAATCCTTCTGCTTTTTTCATTTTCATGCTAATAACTTCATATAATCGACTTACACCTAAAAAATCAAACAGTCCATTAGACATCGCTGTAAATAATAATACTATTATTGCAATCACAAAAAATGCGACAATGCCCGTCACCGCTATTGTTTTATAGCGTGTCATTTGTTTTTCTAGATTATTCATTGATTGTTCAATGTCTTTTGATTTTGTTTTTATTAATTCTGTTTCTCTTTCAAATGTGTTCGCAACATTAGGTGTGACTTTTTGTACGATTTTATCTGCTATTTGTTTGCTAAAATCTTTGTTTTCTAATTTGACGTGATGCTGTATCGATATTTTTGTATTATCAATCCATTTTTTTTGTTGTTTCACTATTTCTTCTTGTTGTTGAGATAATACTTTTACATTTTTATTTAATGTTTTCATGTTACTTTTATCTTCATCTGATAGATTGTAACTCTCTTTTTTAATCTCCGAGTTCAAATCCTTTAGCGTTTCTTGTGTTTGTGCGAACATTTGGTTTTGCTGTCTTATTAACGCTGTTAGATCGTTCATTTGTTCTTTCTGTACGTTGTTCTTCTGCGTGTCGTTGTAATTGTTGCTGTTGCTCTCTGAGTTGTTCAATTTCTCTCTGTTTTGCGATATTTTCGAGTTCTTGAATTTGTCTATCTTGCTCATAATCGTCACCTTCTTTTTGATAATTTTTAATGCTTATACGTTCTTTTAATATATCCTCTGTATAATCAGTTCCTACTTTCTTTTCCCGCATAACACGTTTCATTGCGGGTTGGTTTTGGTCTATATAATCCAAGTTATATGCCCCCGTTTTTCTTCGTCTTTCTTCCGCTGTTTGATACGTCACATCATAATTTTGTTTTAGATAATATTTAAAATCATCTAAATCTTTGACGTTCTCATCTTCAATCGTGAAATCCACCGCTAGTTGTACATATTCTTGTTTAGGTAATGTTTTTTCATTTAATGCTTGTTCTATTGCCATAAATTCTAATTCTTCACCTGTTGCTTTAATGCCATCGGCTTTTAATTGTTCCATTGTTTCCTCAATTACTCTGTTTGTTTGAAAACGTACACCTCTACCAACTTTCTTTTCTGCTGTATAACCTTTTTGGCGTTTTTCTTCTGCTTGCGGTGTATAACCAAGTTCTATCATTGCTTTATCTGTGTATTCTGATGCATGATAAAAACTTCGCTCTTTTCCATTCATTACTCTACCGTCTAAGTCCGTCATGTTGGTTACTTTGTGCACATGGACTTTTTTCCCCTCGCCATCTAATTGTGCATACATTACCGTTTGAAAGTTCGGGTGTGACATCTCACTTGATAATCTCGCTACTTCTAATGCTCTTGTTGGTGCGGTTGGATCTTTATAATTAAATTGTTCATCATCAAAACTCATGATGGTGTGCAGTGCTTGTACTTCATTTTTATCTTTACCATGTAACCGCTGTACTTCCCTCATTTGAAAGTATGCGTCATTTGGTGTTGCATATATCCCGTCACTTTCCATCACTCGCTCACCATTTGTCATTTCATTTTCATGGTGCACTTCTTCATCTCTTACATAAGATATTAAACCTCTTAAATGTTTTGTTGAATGTACTATTGTTGTCGCCATATCTTACTAACCACCTCCTCATTGTTTGTTATTAATTCTTTTAATAACATCTCAATTTGTTTTAGTTCTTTCTCATAATTCCCCGCCATTCTGTGCGTGTTTCTTGCTATTTGGTTTAGGTTATTTCCTATTTGGTTGATGGCTCTTTTTTCTTCTTCTAATTGTTTCATCATCTTAACTTGGGCTTGCCTAAAATTTTTAAATTCTTCTGCATTACTAATGTGTCCGCTTGATAATATGGATTGTTCACTAAATAATGTGTTTCGGACAATCTGACTTATACTTAATCCTGTAATATCACGTAAAGTTTTAAGTTTATTGTCCTCAACTTCATTTAATTTGAACGTGTGATTGCGTGTGCGTAGCATCTTATCACGTTCTTCATTTTTCGTTTCACTCATTATTCATCACCGCCTGTTCAAATTAAATTAGTATTGAAAGTTTTAGCTTTCGCTAATACTTTCAATAATGTGTAACACGTCGCAATAATATGCGACATTGTGCTACACATCAAACCCCCACATTGACGATGGCGGCATTTTCCAATACCGCTATCTTACAATGTGACAGCGAGCAGTAACTACGGACTACATTCTACGAATTTTGTCCTTGTTCGCTCGCAAGGAAGATGCTCCGCTCTTCCTTTGATCCATCTAGGTAACACTAAGATTTTTCAAATCTAAGTGTTGTGAACAATCCCCCTTGTAGATGAACGGTGGATTGTTATAAAAACCCAACCAAAATTATCATGTAGTTAAACATAATTTTGGTTATCAGAACGTTCAGATTTAATAATGTTGTGTGTCATTATCTGAACTTGAACCTGCGGTTTCATCTGATGTAACAGATGATTGCATCTCATCTGTTTTATAAGAGCCCGTCATTAAATATTGATAAATGCTCTTTATTTTTCTTTGGTCTATATTATCTTTTAAAGCAAGATTAGTAATTAATTTATTCACATCATTTTTGTATTCTTCTAATTGTTCATCATATTTCTTTTGATGATTGCGTAATGTTTTTTGTTCTTGCTCTATCTTTTGTTTTTTATTATCAATCTGTTTTCTTAATGTTGCAGTTTTTGATGTGAAGTTTTTACGCATGTTTGTTATTTCTTCTTGTAAACTCATTACTTATCACCTTCTTCATTGTATTTTTGTTTTAGCTCGTATTCTAATTCAAAAATTTCTTTCAATACCTCACTAAGATATTCACCATTTGCTGTACTCTCTATAGTTGGTTGTTTAAACTCTATTTGTGATTTATAAGGATTGTATTTTTCACCAGTCATAAGACTACGGTTTGCTAACACCATTTTTTCATATTCTTCACTCAAGCTCATTTCAAGACTACGAATATAAGTTTTTTCATATAATGTTAATTTATTAAATACTTCTTTATTAAAGTATTTTGTTTCATAATTAAAAACTTCTTTCGCAAATTCATTTGCCTTTGGTAATCCCGCATAACCTTTTTCTTTATATAAACGATCAAGTTCTACCTCGTTTAAACCATAAACACTTTCATAATTTGGCATTCTTTCATCTATCATTTTATAGCACCTCATTTGATTTAATTTCGTTCTTAATACGTTGTACTGTTTTAATACCTAATCCATACTTTTTAGCGGTGCCTCTAATTGTACCGCCATTCTTCAACTCGTCTACGACTTGACCATAGATGATACGTCCTTGCGGGTTATCGCTATCCGCTGAATATTTAACTTGCTTGCCTTTATATTTACCATCTTTTTTAGCACGTTCTATGCCGACACGTTGTCGTTCCAGCATATATAGTCGTTCTGTTTCTGCTTGGAATGTTAAGACTGATAACATTACTTTCATCACTAATTCACCAATACCGTAATTATCGTTTGTGGGTATGTTTGGTAAATCTTTTGAATGTAATCTTATACCCTCATCTAACAATTCTCTTACCATCTGTTCAACGACATTTGCCTTACGTCCTAAACGATCTAATTTAAAGACGTATAAATCATCGCCCGCACGTATCTTTGCCTTTAATAGTTGTTTAAAGCCCTCACGCTCATATGGTGACGTTGTACCGCTAACTTCATCTACAAATATATTTTTGCTCTCAACTCCTTGAGATTTTAACCACTGAATTTGGTTTTCAAGATGTTGTTCTTGCGTTGACACTCTCGCATATCCAAATTTCATTGTTTTGTTCCACCTTTAGCATCTAATTATTTATTTCAAACTGATTAATATTTTTGGCTTAGTATTAAGTGTAACACCCTTAACACAACATTAGTATAGCATGGCATCAGACTTAATGCAACAATTAAATGTAATCTTTTGACCTTACCCTTATTACTACATGAGGTGTTCTGAAATGAACATGCCCGAAATGAATATGGAGCAAATGCAACAAATGATGATGGAACAAAAAATTAAACAAAAACTAGGCTACTTATCCCCTGTAAAATACAGAGAATTAGCAGCCTAGAACATAGTGTTTTTATTAAGTTCCCATTTTAAGGGTTCAGTGCCTTGTAGTTATTGTGTTTTTTTATACTTTACTACTTATTTTCGTTGTTATCATCAAAGGACTGCATGAAGTTCGTGCATTCATTCATCATATTATCCATTCTCTGGTCATAATCAGAACCTTGGGTAAAACCAGTTTGTCCAATGACTATTAAACCAGCTAGTACAAACGACAGCACTAAAGGTAACTTCTTTTTCATCGCTTATTTCCCCTTTCATTCAAAGTATCCTAATCCTTTTTTAACACTTTCTTTAATTTTTCATATTCATCTTCATTAATTTCACCTTGGGCAAGTCTTTCCTTTAAAATTTGTAAAGAATCATCTGATCTTACACCTTTTGGTTTTTCTGAAGCTTTTGCAATTAATATATATACACCATAAAATAACAAGCCAAGAATGATAATCCAAAAAATCATGCCAATGAACCCCATTCCGCCCATCATATTTCCTATACCCATAAAATTTGTCAGTCCTTTCCTTCTTTCTTTTTTTACAATTATACCATAGGGGGTATTAGTATCCCAAAAAAGTGTTTTTAATATTAGTAGCAGAAGGCAATTCATTGTAATGATATATTAAGTCGACCATTCGACAAGTTTTGGGATTGTTAAGGGTTCCGAGGCTCAACGTCAATAAAGCAATTGGAATAAAGCACCTATGATTATTTAAAAAAATAAGTTATAATACATTCAAAAATATTTTTGAATGAGGTGTAATTATGATTCAGACTATTGTAACTGCTGCTATTCTTTATATTGTGACAGCATTAGACTTATTAGTGATTTTATTAATGTTCTTTGCTAGAGCAAAGACTAGGAAAGAATATCGAGATATTTATATTGGTCAATATGTAGGATCTGTGACATTGATTGTCATAAGTTTATTCTTTGCCTTTGTCTTAAATTATGTTCCTGAAAAATGGATATTAGGATTATTAGGGTTAATACCGATTTATTTAGGAATTAAAGTGGCTATTTATGGTGATAGTGACGGAGAAGAGAGAGCTAAAAAAGAATTGAATGAAAAAGGATTGTCTAAATTAGTTGGTACAATTGCAATTGTTACGATAGCAAGTTGTGGCGCTGATAATATTGGTGTATTTGTTCCCTATTTTGTGACATTAAGTGTTACTAATTTATTAATTACTTTGTTTGTCTTTTTAATTTTAATTTTCGTCTTGGTATTTACTGCACAAAAATTAGCTAATATTCCAGGAGTTGGAGAAATTGTTGAGAAATTTGGTCGTTGGATTATGGCTGTTATTTATATAGCTTTAGGTTTATTTATCATTATAGAAAATGACACTATTCAAACAATTTTAGGATTTATATTTTAATTTAGGGTGTGATTTTATATGAGCTATGAAAATGCTTGTGATGTGATCTGTGTACATGAGGATAAAGTTAACAATGCTTTAAGTTTTTTAGAAGATGATAAATCTAAGAAATTACTTAACATTTTAGAAAAGATTTGTGATGAGAAGAAATTGAAAATTATATTATCTTTGATTAAAGAAGATGAGTTGTGTGTTTGTGATATTTCTTTGATATTGAAAATGAGTGTTGCTTCAACTTCACATCATTTAAGACTTTTATATAAAAATGATGTGCTTGATTTTTATAAAAAGGGAAAGATGGCATATTATTTTATTAAAGACGATGAAATAAGAGAGTTTTTCTCTAAAAGTCAGGAGGGTTTTTGAAACGAGTGAAACGAGTTTCTTCTTGTCTTGATACTATAAAATAAGCAAAGATATAACATAAAATGACTTATCGGAAGTTATATGTAACTCATCTAGTACAGATGATATAATATACAGGTCGCCTATCTCTCAGGCGTCAATTTAGACGCAGAGAGGAGGTGCATATCAGATGGTCGAAGCTCTTGTTCACATCACGACCACAGTCATCAGTGGTTGTATTGTTGCGTTATTTACGCATTGGCTACGTACACGTAACAATAAGAAAAAATAGGCGATATTAGCCAACACCTAAAAACCCCCTCACTACTCGCAATAGTGAGGGGGTTGGTGCATATAATGCACGAAGCTCTTGTTATCTAAATTATAACACTGGTTAGTAGAGGAATGCAAAATAGTTTATTGATTACTAACTAGTGAGTGATCTTTAATAAAGATACTATTTCACTAGAGGGAATGCCTATCTTAAACATTATAAAAGATTTATGAAGTTGAAGAACAAAATTGGAGATATTAAATATATTATCTTTTTGATATGTAGGTTTTTCTGATGGTGGAAAATAATGAGAATAATAATGTCTATAATCCTTCAAATAATCATGTAACTTTTCGTCATAATTAACAATGCTTTTTAAATAATTTTGTAACTCGTTATCTAATGAGTGAAATAAATCTTTATATCTATCTATTAAAATGATTTGCTGATTTGATACGAGCCTTCTATGCAAACCTTCATTTATTTTTAATAAGTCAACTAGATAATGTTCAATATTTCCGCATAATAACTTCCTTTGTTATAAACATTATATTCTATATTTATCTATGGTATGATTATCCATATTTAACATA
>NZ_JAESLA010000060.1:0-908 GCF_017892405.1 Staphylococcus sp. GDY8P85P
GCTCTATAATAAATTGGACTGATGACAAAATTCATCAGTCCAATTTTTATGTTTTGAATACAAAAATGGCGCAATCACCTCTATAATTATTAGTTACCACAACAAATAAAAAAGAAAGGTAGTGCGCCTATGTGTAAGTCTATATTAAATACATTAAGAATTAAAGATAAAAATCTAAATTTTTCAGATGAAGTGATTGAGAAAAAACATAAAGGACGAATGAGCTTGTTTTACTATGCCGAGCTCACTTATCAACCTACGCATTGTGAAAATTGTTTAGCTAAAAATGAAAATTTCTCCATTGTGAAGAATGGTAAGAAAACTTCTACTATTACTCTACTTAAAGTCATGGAAATGCCCGCTTATTTAGAACTTCAAAAACAAAGATTTTATTGTAAAACTTGTGATAGTCATTTTACAGCTAAATCTGATATTGTCGATGATTACTGTTTTATTTCTAATAAAACAAAACTTGCAGTTTTAAATAAAGCACAAGAATGCCGCTCTCAAAAATCTATCGCTAAGTCATGCTTAGTATCATCAATGACTGTGTCTAGAGTGATTAATCAAGCGGCAAGCGACGTAGGTCAGTCTTCTTTTGATGCTTTACCTGAACACTTAATGATGGACGAATTTAAAAGTGTTAAAAATGTAACTGGGAAAATGAGCTTTATTTATGCAGATGCTGTATCGCACCGCATCGTAGATGTGGTAGCGGATCGTAAGTTAAAATCGTTAAAAGATCATTTTTATCGCTATTCTTTGAAACTAAGACAAAAAGTCAAAACGGTAACGATTGATATGTATGAACCATATATGTCGCTAATCAAGCAATTATTTCCTAATGCGAAGATTATTATTGATCGTTTTCATATTGTTCAATCCTTAAATCGAGCGTTAAATATGTC
>NZ_JAESLA010000060.1:1022-1409 GCF_017892405.1 Staphylococcus sp. GDY8P85P
GCATTGTAAATTACTTATTAGATGTAGATGAAGAATTATATAATACATATCACTACGTTCATGAGCTAAGACGATTATTAAAAGAAAACCAAATAGAGAAATTTAATCATAAACTCTTTTCTATTCATCTTTCAGATGTGTGTCCTAAATTACGCCCAGTCATTAGAACTTTAAGACGATTAGCAACTTTCATTGAAAATACTATGACATATTCTAACCTGACCAACGGTCCGTTAGAAGGAATTAATAATAAAATCAAACTCATTAAAAGGGTATCTTTTGGTTATAGAAATTATGATAATTTACGTAATAGAATTATTATAACTTCGCGACTATTTGCCTCAACAACAAAAAAAGAGATTAAACAACCTAAGGTTGCTTAATCTC
>NZ_JAESLA010000061.1:0-12234 GCF_017892405.1 Staphylococcus sp. GDY8P85P
CTGTTGAAGGCTGTTCTTGACTTACTTCTTCAGTAGCGTTTTCATTTGTAGTTGATTGTTCTGCACTAGTATTAGTTTCTTGCGTTGAATTTTCTTGTGAAATTGCGTTCTGAGATGTGTTTGATTGATTGCTAGCATCTTCTTCAGATGCTTTTGAATTACTTTGATTTTCTCCGCTTTCAGTTTGATTAGTTTCAGCAGCTTTAGCTACATCATGTCCTGCACCAAAGATTAATGTTGCACCAACTAAAATTGATGCCGTCCCCACTGTGAATTTTCTTATCGAATATTTATTTAATCTATTCGGTAAGAAATCTAATCGTTTATTCGGCTTTTTCTTCAAATAACTCACACCCCTATTTTCCAAATTTATTGAGTACAATACTCATACAAACCTTATCACTTTTTGTATATTGTTACAATATATAAATCTGATTTTTAAAAAAACATTAATTTGTCCACGCTAAATAACTTTAGAAAATTATATAATTTTATTATATTATTTAATAACATTTAAATTTGGTATTCATTTACTATAAAATCTAGCGTCATACTTATTATTACCATAATTAGCATTTAAAAAACCCGCAGTTTCACACTACGGGTTAATTTCATACATTTATTTCTTAGTTATTCTTTTTATTTCGCTTTCTACCTAATATTAGTGATGCTATACCTGCAATTAATGTTCCGAATAACACTCCATTTTTCTCTTCGTTGTTTCCTGTTTCTGGTAATTCACTATTATCTGGATCTGCGTCGGCATCGCTATCAGAATCCGCATCGCTATCGGCATCGGCATCACTATCCGCATCTGCATCGCTATCGGCGTCGGCATCACTATCCGCATCCGCATCACTATCTGCATACGCATCTGCATCGGCGTCGGCATCACTATCGGCGTCGGCATCAGCATCGGCGTCGGCATCACTATCCGCATCTGCATCTGCATCAGCATCTGCGTCGGCATCAGCATCAGCATCACTATCCGCATCCGCATCGCTATCTGCATCTGCATCTGCATCTGCGTCGGCATCAGCATCACTATCTGCATCGGCATCGCTATCGGCATCTGCGTCGGCATCCGCATCTGCGTCGGCATCTGCATCCGCGTCGGCATCACTATCTGCGTCAGCATCCGCATCACTATCTGTATCGTCACCATTACCGTTACCATTACTTGTAGCAAATGTTATATTATTACCATACTCTGCTGTATCATCTGTACCATAATATTTATTAGATGTAACCATAGACGCCCATTGTTCGACATTTACATTACCTTCAGCGTCTGGTTGATACTTACTAACTACTTTGATGATATATGGCGTATTAATATCTCCAAAATTAATTGTAGCCGTATTATTATTATTTATAGTCACTGGATATTCATTAGTAACATCTTCATATTGAGAATAATTATAAATTCTATTGCTATCTGGAAGATATTGATTTGATGCCACTTTATAAATTTTAATCTCAGTATTGTTATCTATAATTGTACTACCATTTGGTCCATTACCATTGATTGTGACATCTGTATTTTTAGCTGTGTATCTTAATGGATTGACATATACCGTTTGTTCAACGGTTTGATTATCTAAATCAAGATGAGTGAATATACTTTGGATATTTGAATCCCCTTTGACTCTAGGATACTGATAATCAACTGTGAAATTTTGATTATAAGCAGTATTAGCAGTCTTAAAAGTCATATCGATGTTAGTATTTCTTGTTGGCACTTTTGATTTATCAATAAACGATGATAACGATAGCGTCCCTTTAACATTTGAGTGTGTATCAACAAAATCTGTAAATGTATATGTTGCGCGTTTAGTTGCATTATCATATGTGCCTGTTGCGATAATGTCACCATTGCTATCTGCAATATCTGGCACAAAGTATTCATCAGTTAAGTCTGACGGGATTGTATGTGGATCATAATCAATTGTCATTGTATCTCCACTATTTACAGCATCATCAACAGCAATATCTGAATGATATGTTATTGGTTCACCATCATGTGCGTGAATTACACCGTCATTGTTATGGCCTTCTTCTATATATTGATTTGAGACCTTAATTAAATCATTTACATTTTGACCTTGTCTAGCAGCAGCTAATTTATTCACAGCTAATCTACTTTTTGGTTGTACAGAACGCGTTGTATTTACATCACTCGTTGTCGCATATGTAGCCTCGGAATCTTTTTTATTAGAGTCAGCCTTAATGAGCGCACTTAGTAATGCTTTATTATCAACTTGATTATAGTCAATATTAAGGTTGTTAACATTTTCACTAGCCTCTACAATTGAACTACCAGTATTCTCAGCTACAAAATTTGTTAATGCTTTCTCTTTTTCTGTATTATCATTAGTATTATTTAATTTTGTCTCAGTATTTTCAAATGATGAATCTAAACCTGATGCACTAACTGTCTTAAAATCATTATTATCTTCTACAGATGTTGGTTCGTTTAAGTTAATATTTGAAGTTTGGTTGTCTTTCTCTTCTTGGCTATCTTCCAAGTTTGAATCATCATTGATTTGAGTAGCGTCACTTTCTATGCTTGATTGATTATCTTTATGAGTTAAACCTGTTGACTTTTTTGATTCTTGGTTTGTAGTAGATGTTTCTACAGTAGGTTGTTCTGACTTAGCTTCATTAGTTATATCCCTATCTGAAGTTTGCGTACTGCTATTCTCTTCTGTAGAAGTTGAATTTTTAGTAGCTTCTACACTTTCATTTAAGTTTTCTTGAGAACTCACTTCTCGCTTTGGTAATTGATGTTCACTTTCTTGTTTACTAGTTTCATTTGAGTTTTTATTGTTTGATACGGAATTAGAATTATTATCTGCATCTGTTGCTACATTTTGTTTTGTAGTGTCAATTTGTTCTGGTTTCACTTGTGATAATGTAGCACTCTCGGATGTTTGTACATGACCTTTTGCTTTTACATCTTGCGCTTCATTCGTATCTATAGTTGTGGAAGCTTGCTCTTTTTCAGCTGCTTTTGCTTCATCATGAGCACTTCCAAAGATTAAAGCTGTCCCTACTAATATAGATGCTGTCCCTACTGTGAATTTTCTAATTGAGTATTTATTTTGTTTATTCGGTAGAAAATCCAATCTCTTTTTTTGTTTATTTTTCAAACAGACCACTCCCTAAAAGAATTATAAATTGACCTAATTTAACCGTTTATTTAATTACTTAAATTTAAAAAATGAATTAAAAGATTATGCTCCAAACAATTGAAAGCAATTAAATATATTTAAACTATACCATGGATATACTTTTAAAAACCATATAATTATAAATTAATATCAAATTCAATTAAAAGATGAATATAAATTCATATAATTAAGTTCAAAAAAATATCCTTTGTATTGCAATCTATATAATCGTCTGAAATATTCTTTTTAAAACAATAAAAAAAAGAACGATAAAAATCGTTCTTAAAAACTAGTTTCTACTATTATATATGTGTACTTCTAGATAATTAAATTTTATTTTAAATGTTCATATGGACTATTATTCACAAATGATACAATTTGGTCTACAAATAATTTTGCGCGCAACTGAAATTGGTCATCATCAAGATACAATGTACCATCTTCAAGTTTACTGTAATCTGAATCGTGTGTAGCAATTTGTGTCGGTACCGCGATACCTAGTAAACTGCGAACAATGACACGTAAATGTGATAGTGGTTCTGAACTAACAATACCACCACTATTGCCAATTAGCCCTACTGGTTTCATTTTAACGTAATCCATATTGATATGATCTAATGCATTTTTAAGAATGCCAGAGTAAGAACCATGATAATTAGGTGTGCCAAGTACTAAGAAGTCTGCTTCCATAACTTTAGTTTGAAAGTCTTTTGCATTTGCTTTAATTTCTTCTGTTGAATGGGTTGTTCCTGAAAAGTCTAACTGATTTAAAGGTCTTTCTGCTAAATCAAATATATCAACATCTAAATCATGTGTATCAAATTGACCCACTAAATATTTAGCAAGCGCATTCGTATGTGAGCCTACTTTTGCACTACCAACAATAATAAGTCCTTTCATTTCTTCTAAACACCTCTTAATATTAATTATTTTCTTCTTGTAATAGTTTCATAATGGCTTTACCTACACCATTATTTTCGTTAGTATCTGTGACATATTTAGCAACGGCTTTTACTTCAGGCATTGCATTTTCTACTGCCACCGGATAACCTACACGTTCTAACATTGACACATCATTTAAATTGTCACCTAATGCCATAACGTCTTTTAAATCAATATTTAATTGATCTGCAATAGACGCTAACGCTATTCCTTTTTGAGCATCAGAGTGGGTAATTTCAAGGTTACCACGTGATGAAGATGAGATAGCTAAACTTGAAATTGCTGAGAGTTCTGCCCCTATCTTGTTTATTTTCTCTAAATCCGGGTTAAAGGCAAGGACTTTCATAATTAGTTCGCCTGGAATATTTTCAATTTCCTCATAACTATCTACAACTTTCAACGTCCCATTATCTATACGCTTTTGAATGCCGTTTTTAATCTTTTCAACATCCGCTTCTTGTCCTGCTTGTTTAGCAATATCTAAATATATATCTAAATCTTTAGTAGGATCTTCTGTGTAAATCCCTCTATTAGTGTAAATTTGATAGTATACATCTTCATGGTTCAAGATGGATTTTATGCGTTCCACTAATTCATGATTTAAGTTAGAGGTACTCATAATATTAAACGATTCATCACGTACTTCTGCACCATTTAAACAAATGTATGGCACACTTAAATCTGTTTCAGCTACAGGTGTGTTCGCTTCATAGAATGCACGACCTGTCGCAATGGCAACTGTTATTCCTTGTGATTGTGCAAATTTAATCGCATCAACATTTTCTTGTGAAATTTCATGTGCAGCATTTAACAATGTGCCATCCATATCTGTTGCTATTAATTTAATCATACAGTTACCTCGTTTCATTATCTTAATTAAACGCTATTTATTTTGAAAAAGTATCATCTGAAAGTTTTTAAACCTCAATTTTGACACCATATTCACGTGTATTATTTTAACAAATATAAAACAATTTGTACGCTTACTTGTTCGTTTTAGACTTCTTTAATCGTAATTCTCGAAAGAAGTTACGTAATAGATCTCCACATTCTTGTTCACATACACCACTAACCACTTCAGCTCTATGATTAAAGCGTGACTCTACTAGTAAATTCATCAAGCTACCACCACATCCACCTTTAGGGTCAGAAGCACCGTAAACCACTTTAGGAATTCTGCTCATCACGATAGCACCTGCACACATGACACAGGGTTCCAACGTTACATATAAGGTGCAACCTTCTAAACGCCAACTTCCAATGGTATTAGACGCTCGTTCAATCGCTATATGTTCTGCATGTGCAGTCGGAAGCTGTGCAGTTTCTCTTAAATTATGTGATCGTGCTATAACTTCATCATTTTTAACAATAATTGCACCTATTGGTACTTCTCCAATATTTTGCGCTTTTTTAGCTTCTTCAATCGCTAATTTCATGTAATATTCATCATTTGCCATGTGTGTTATACCTCACTTATGATACAATACTCATTGTCTATTTTAACATTTGGAGATGTGATTATGAACAAACCATTTATCGCAATTGAGGGCCCTATTGGTGTAGGTAAATCCTCCCTAGCTCATATGCTTAGTCAGTCATTAAATTACTATGAAGAAAAAGAAATAATTGATGAAAATCCATTTTTGTCTGATTTTTACGATGATATCTCTAAATGGAGTTTTCAAACTGAAATGTTCTTCCTTTGTAATCGATACAAACAAGCGAAAGATATCGCAAAAATGACACAAGGCGTTGTTAGCGATTATCATATTTATAAAAATAAAATATTTGCCCGTAACACTTTAAGTCATCATGAATTTGATAAATTTGACCGCATTTTCGATATTTTAACAGAAGATCTTGAAATGCCTAACATGATTATTTTTTTAGATGCAGATTTGAATGTTTTGAAACAAAGAATCGCTAAACGTAACCGTAGTTTCGAGCATCATATCGAAGATAACTATTTATTGAATTTAAAAGAAGATTATTTAACATTTTATAATGCGATGAAGTGTGAAGGTGCGAATGTTGTCTTAATTAATACAAGTGATATTGATTTTGTCAATAACGATTCAGATTATCAATCCATTTTAGAAAAAATAAGACCTATGATAGGAGCAATTAAAAATGAATAATTACAAAGTACCTCAAAATGCAATTATCACTATTGCTGGTACAGTTGGTGTTGGTAAATCAACATTGACACAAGCGTTAGCCGACAAACTGAATTTTAAAACTTCTTTTGAAAATGTTGATCATAATCCTTATCTCGATAAATTTTATGATGACTTTGAACGTTGGAGCTTTCACTTACAAATCTACTTTTTAGCGGAACGCTTTAAAGAACAAAAGCGTATGTTTGAATATGGTGGTGGATTTATACAAGATCGTTCTATTTATGAAGATGTAGATATTTTCGCGAAAATGCATGAAGAACAAGGCACTATGAATAAAGATGATTTCAAAACCTATTCTGAGTTGTTCAATGCTATGGTAATGACACCCTACTTCCCTAAACCCGATGTATTAATTTATCTTGAATGTGATTATGATGAAGTCATTGAACGTATCAAAGCACGTGGTCGTGATATGGAAATTAATACAGACCCAGAATATTGGCAAAAATTATTTAAACGCTATGAAGATTGGATTAATAACTTTAATGCTTGTCCAGTAGTACGTGTAAATATCAATGAATATGATATTCACGAAAATCCTGACTCATTAGATCCAATTATTGATAAAATCGCACATGTCATTAATACGTACCGTAACGTAGATAATCGATAATATCTAAAAACGCTACACAATATTGGAATCCTTGTGTAGCGTTTTTTTATAACCTTATTTATTTTCACTAAATTGTTTTAAGACTTCGGGCACACTTACCGCTGTATCTATAATCACATCAGCGTCGACTAACTCTTCTTTTTTAGCAATACCACTCAGTACACCAATAGCTAAACCTAATTCAGCATTTACCTTTGTCTTCATATCATTATTCGTATCACCAACAATCACTACATCTTTAGGTTTCACGTCATAGTGGTCAAACAATGGATTAAGTACTGCCGGATTGGGCTTTTCAGCAGCATGTGTTTCTGTTGAAATCACTAAGTCAAATGCATCTTTTGAATTTGTATCTTCTAAAAACTGCAAGACGCCTTTTCTAGAATCACTTGTAACAATACCAATTTTATAGCCGTCTTTTCTCAATGATTGAATCATATCGTATACACCATCAATCCAGTTATTCTCAGGAACACGCGTATCAACAAGTTCCTGGCTCGTATTACGTGTCCAAGTTGAGACATCTTGACCAACAACATTATTGAAAGCTTTAATCATTTCATCTAGCGAGCCTGAACCCATCACAGAATCAGGAACAATTGCATCATCGAGAATACCCAATTGTCGATGCGCAACTTCTTTATCGGCGACTGGGTATTCATCTAAAAGACTATCTACTAATCTTATGCCGATTTTCTCCCAACTCTTGTCAAACTCAATTAACGTCCCGTCTTTATCAAATAATATCCATTCCATTTACATAACACTCCTATAATTCGTAACTTTAATCCTTCTATTGTAATACAGATTTTCATTTTAGACTTAATAGAACGATTTACAATTCCAATTTCCCATTATTTAGTATATGTATCTGTTAGACGTTTATCTTGGGGCTTTGGATGTATCATGTTATATCAACAATTTGCAATGAAGTTGAATCAATTACGTATTTTCAAAAAGAATAAAAATTATCATGTTTTTAATTAATATGGTTATATAAAGTTCACCCCGAAAATTAGATTTCAATCTAACTCTCGGGGTGATGATAATTTTGAAAATAATTATTTAGGTTCGCCATGTACTAAAATACTACTAATAAAGTCAATCGCTTTTTTAATGAAACCGAATACGTCTGTCATTGGATTCCACTCCTTCATTAATATTTAAATTATACTTTTATTGTAAATACCTGAGGATAAATTTGGCGTTTATTGCGTAATTGCCTATTAATGATGCGTATTTGTCTGCTTATATATTTGGTTTGTAGTGTGATGCATTGTCAGTAATTCTTGTACGTAACTGTCTTTCACCTCGTAAACAACAGGATTTCTTTTTAACTTAATTAATTTGTTTTCATATTTGTTTATGACTTCATTAACTTTATTTCTTGAGTAGCCAACTATGTTTTTTACTTCTTTAATACTCATTCTAGAGTATTTACTTCCAAATATTTTGTCTTGAAGTAATATAAAAAGAACATTTAAATCATATTTATTTAATGCTTGTTCATTAAGAGACTGAGTAAGTCTTGTAATGATGTCTGTATTATTTTCAAACGTTTCTATAATATTATTTTGTCCTTCAATAAGTAATTGCATCATATCATCAATAAAATTTGTTATTTCACCTTTATTAAAATAATCAGATGCTTCTTGAAATGCTTTATAATATTTATTTTTATTATGATTTACGACGTATGAAAAAGTGAGTGCTGTAAACGAATCCAAGTTATCATTAAGTAATTTGGCTAAAATATATCTTCCTACTCTTCCATTTCCATCGTAAAAAGGGTGTATGTACTCAAACATATAATGACTAGCTAATATTTTATAAATACTGGGTGCTTCATAATCTTTAATAAAACTTAATAAAATGGTTAGATATTCATAAATTTCTGGTTCATTAAATTCATTTCTATGAACCCATTTACTTTTAGAATTGTCGTAGACACCGATAGAATTTTTTCTAAACAAATTTCCATCTGGTAAATCTTTTTCTAGAATTTCACAAGCAACAATTGAATCAAAAATATGACGTATATCTGTGATTGTATTGATTTCAACGTCATCATTTTCAATCATAATATATTGATTTACTAATCCATCAAAACGCTTATTCTCACCTTTTGTTTTGTTCAGTGACGCAGCAATCTCTTTTTTTGTACTTTTTATATTTTCAATTTCATTTGTACTCTGGAGTTCATTGATTAATAAATGTTTAATATATGCTTCATTCGCGACTTTAGGCAAAGCTGAGGAAAGTTGCTTAATTCTATCTGAGTTTTTCAAGACCTTTTCAAGATTAATACCTAATGATCGATTTAGAACAAAGAATAGAGGATACTCTATGCCTCTTTGTTGTTTCTCGTCCTGAATTGGATGAATGGCAAAGTCGGTAACATAACTTGAATAACTATTTAACCGCATATTATATTCTGTTTCCACATTATCCCAACCATACATATGAAAGAGCTTTTTTAATGGTTTGTATTCCACGTGATACACCTTCTTACTTATCATATATTTAAGTATCCTTTTTTGATACCAATATTATACATAATACGTTATATATAAAAGTATGATCTTTAATTTGAATAACACCATGCTTAAAATATAATATTAATCCCTCCAACATGTCTGTACTTTAAACATAGATGAATTAAAGAAACTATAAATAAAACTGATTATATAAAAATGTTTAATTCATGTTTTTAATATTTTATGTTATTTTTATATTTATAAACAATGTTAAAATCATTAGTGATCATAAGATAAAATATATGCCTAAAGATAAGAAATGCCTTTTTTCGCTAAATATTTAAGTAACTAAATGATTTAATAAATCAAACTTTCTCATACAGTATTTATTAATATATGCCATATCTTTTTTGAATGGTTGAAATTCAATAGTTGAGATTTTCATGAAAGGTTGCATAATATATGTCAAAATCTAAATTGAGATTAATTCTAAATATTATATATTTTGGATCAATCATATTACTTTGTATTTTTATGTGGATAACAGATATTCATATTCTTACAAATATTTGGGGAATTATACTTTTTTGGACATACATTTTCATTTTTCAATTTATAATCGATCACTACGCACCTAAACAGAAAAAACATGATGATAAATAGCTATATATACTTTGAGTTTTTAAAATTTATTAAAAAGCTGCATAATTAAAATGTGGGAAATTTTTAAAATGACTTAAAAATGTAGGGGTGTCTGTGATGAAATACAGAATAATTGCAGGTGTTATATTTTTAATAATACTAATTGTTGCTACGTTTTATGTTCAGCCAATGCTTACTTTAGATAATCAATTATCAAATTTAATATATATTTTAGTATTAGTTATTATTGGTGCTGTATTAGGCTATATTAGTCGGCGTTTAGATGGGAAATAGCTAATTACTGTTTCGAGATCTACCAAATTTATAACGATCTCCATTTAAAAACATTTTCTTAATGATGCTAAAGGAGAGATTGATAATGAAAAAATATCAAATAGCCTTAACGATTAGTTTGGTATTATTGAACATATTCTCAATTATTTTCATCGCATTTTTTCATATTCCATATGGTAAGACCATTTTCTATTCTCTTTTCTTAGTTATAATTATCGTTTTTTTCTTTATAGATATGAAAATTGAGAAAGATAATGGTAAAAATTGAACAAGTAATACATTAAAATTTAAATAATCAAATCTTTAAGTTCCAAATATTTAAGTCCATAAGGTCAAAGTATTCAATTATCTAGTCGCTTATTTTAGATATCATTCAAAAAGCATAAGCTCAAACCATCACAATTGAATAAAATAAAAAGCTAGAAACCTCAATTACTTGAGATTTCTAGCGCAATAAACATACTTTATTTATATTCTGGGACAACTACACGCCAACCATGCGTATCTTCTAATTTACCACTTTGGATGCCAGTGTATGTGTCATATAATTTTTTAGTAATTTCGCCAGGTTCGTTATTGTTGATGACGATTTCTCTATCTTCATATTTTAAAGTACCTACTGGTGAAATCACGGCAGCTGTACCTGATCCGAATACTTCAGTCAATTCACCTTTGTCGTATGCTTCAAATAACTCATCGATTGATACTTTACGTTCTTCAACTTCATAGCCTAACTCTTTCGCCAATTCAATGATTGATTTACGTGTAATACCTGGTAAGATACTACCATTTAAAGCAGGTGTAACTAATTTTCCATTTTCAACGAAGAAAATGTTCATACTACCAACTTCTTCAACATATTTTTGTTCTACACCGTCTAACCATAGCACTTGGTCATAGCCTAAATTATTAGCATTTGTTTGTGCTAGTAAACTTGCTGCATAGTTACCTGCTACTTTAGCAAATCCTACGCCACCACGTACGGCACGAACATATTCATCTTCAACGTAAATTTTAGTTGTTTTTAAAGTGTCTCCGCCGTAATAAGCACCTGATGGAGATAAAATGATTAATAATTTATATTGATGAGATGCTCTTACACCTAAGATACCTTCAGTGGCAAATACAAATGGACGAATATATAATGATTGTCCTTCGCCTTCAGGAACCCAATCGCGTTCAACGTCTACTAATTGTTTTAAACCTTCTAGTAATAATTCCTCATCTACTTTAGGCATCTCTAGACGTGCTAATGAATCATTAATACGTTTGAAGTTTTGATCTGGTCTAAATAATACAACTTCACCTTTATGTTTATATGCTTTTAAACCTTCAAATACAGCTTGTCCATAATGAAGACCTTGTGCAGCTGGTGAAACTTCAAATGGTGCATAAGGAACAATTTTTAAATCATGCCAACCTTGATCTGCATCATAATCAAAACTTAACATGTAATCTGTGAAGTATTGACCGAATCCTAAATTACCTTCTGGTTTTTCTTTAAGCGCGTCGCGTTGTTCAAATTTTACTTTTTCTGACATGATGAAAGCCTCCTAAATCATTCTAAGTTAATAATAGTATATTAAATTATAGCAATCTCATAATGGTGATTCAATAAATTTTCTAAAAATTCAAACTAAATATCAATTGTAAACCCTTACTTCAAAAATAACATACTTCAATAATAAATTTAAATCCATCTTCGAAATTGGAAATTAGCCATTTAGAAAAATGTAAAATGAATAATAGTACATAGTTGCATGCTCACACACTTACGTAAATAGTTCTAAGATAGATTACGAAACATAGTTGCGAAGACTCCTAGGAGAGCTTTAATTTTAATGAACCTATGAGCAATAGCTCTTAGGTAAGTAGTTCTAAAATGGGTAATAGAACGTAGTTGAGCGACGCCT
>NZ_JAESLA010000061.1:12418-22163 GCF_017892405.1 Staphylococcus sp. GDY8P85P
GTTGCGAAGACTCCTAGGGGAGCAGTGCTAGTCGAAGACTACAGGCTGAGACAGCACCCCAGGAAAGCGAAGCAACTTATGTGAGTGATTATCGATCTATGGCTGCTTTTTCACACAAAAAGAGTCCGGGACAAAAATAATATAATGAAGCTATTTAGCAAATTCGCAGTAGCTGACTGAACTGAGAAGGCGCTTAATTCAAGCTTTTCTCAGTTCTAGTCATCCTTGTGGGCGGGGCCCCAGCAAAGAGAATTTCATTAAGAAATTCTACAAGCTAAGCAAGCTGGGAGTGGACAACGAATTTAAAAAGAATTCTGTCCCACTCCCTTTCACACAAAAAACTAGCAGGGGGTAACACCCTGCTAGTTCAACACATCACACTTTATTTATTTTGTTCTTTTTCTTCAATCGCTTTTAACATTAACTCAGTCATACCAGCTAAATCGTATTTAGGATCAAAGTCCCACTCTTTACGAGAATAGCTTGTATCAATATTATCTGGCCAACTATCTGCAATTGCTTGACGTGCTGGATCCACTTCATAGTCTAAAGCAAAATCTGGATAATGTTTTTGGATTTCAGCTTTAATTTCTTCAGGTTCAAAGCTCATAGCACTTAAGTTATAGCCATTACGCGTAACTAATTTATCTGCATCTGCTTCCATTAATTTAATAATTGCATCAATTGCATCATCCATATACATCATATCCATGTATGTGTCTTTAGCAATATAACTTGTATAACGTCCGCTTCTTACCGCTTCGAAATAGATTTCAACCGCATAGTCCGTCGTACCGCCACCTGGTTCTTTAACATGAGAAATAAGTCCAGGGAATCTCACACTACGCGTATCGACACCAAATTTTGTGAAATAATATTGGCATAATAATTCACCAGCAACTTTATTCACACCATACATTGTAGTTGGTTGTTGGATTGTATTTTGAGGTGTATCTTTCTTAGGTGTTGAATCACCAAACGCACCAATAGAACTTGGTGTGAAGAAATGTAATTCATATGTTCTAGCAGTTTCTAATGCATTCATCAAACCGCCCATATTTAAATCCCAAGCCAATAATGGATTTTTCTCAGCAGTTGCTGATAATAAAGCCGCCATATGCATTAACGTATCCGCTTTAAAGTTCTCAACACTCGCCATCATCGCTTCACGATTCGTAACATCCAATACTTCAAACGGTCCATTATTAACCGGTGAGTCCTCTTCCGGTTCTCTAATATCCGTAGCTAAGACATTGTCATTTCCATAAATTTCTCTACATTTTAATACCAGCTCAGTACCAATTTGACCAAGCGCTCCTGTAATAACGATTCTTTCCATAAATAAAAACTCCCTTTGTGTGTTTAGCACGAATAATTGTCCTTTTAGGGTGTACATATTCCCTATTTACATGCTTATTATAATATAAAAGCGCTTTCTTGTATACTCAGAAAGTACATTCTTTATTAATCTATTTCTTTTTGAAAAGTCAGAGATTCTTACGTATCGTAGTGTTTGATTTATTAATCATTTTTAAATTTATCGTAAATAATTGAATGCGTAAGCTTTAAGACGGGTGACTTATGCTAATATAAAAATGTAAATTCCATATAATAAAGGAGGCAAATATGAAGCGATATCTTGTTCCAATCTTAATACTATTTTTTATCGTATTTGGTATCACCATGGGTACAACGTATGCTGCTGAATCAGAGTCAATCCAATCAAACAACACCACAGCAGTATCACACACAACATCACAAGAAGCACCATCAGTAAATGCTTACTCGACGAATAAGGATATGGCAATAGAGTCTGATGCAATTTCACATCATGATGACATCACATCGTCGTCTCAAACGACACCACATCCTGATGTTGCAACGTCTACAACACAACATACAACTTCAGAGAAGCACAATGTTTCATCTCAGGGTTCTGCCTTTTCAGAAGAAAAAGCATTGCCTGAACCGACTACAAATGAAGTTCAATCGTCGCAAGATACTAAGGTAAACACATCATCTTCAACAACTGAAGCTTCTAAGTCAGCACAAGTTACACCGCCAAAGGCATCTACGCCGACGAAAGTTACCTCATCGCCTGAAGAAGCAACGCAACAACAAAGTCATGATGTTACTGTATCACAACACGCTACACCTGTTTCAAAGCAAGCACCTAAACACAGTGATGCTACTTCAAAGCAAACTGCTATGAAGACGAATGATGTTACTGCGAATAAGAAAGCAACAACAGCTTCTAACAACAAAGATAAACACACAATTTTACATACAAATGATATTCATGGTCGTTTCGTTGAAGAAGATGGTCGTGTCATCGGAATGGCTAAAGTAAAGGGACTCAAAGACAAATATCATCCTGATTTAATGGTTGATTCTGGCGATGCTTTTCAAGGATTACCTGTTTCTAACAACTCTAAAGGTGAGGAAATGGCTAAAGCTATGAATAATGTCGGTTACGATGCGATGACTGTCGGAAATCATGAATTTGACTTTGGCTATGACCAATTACTTAAATTACAGAAACAGTTAAATTTCCCTATCATTTCATCCAATATCTATAAAAATGGTAAACGTATATTTAACCCTTCCACAATCGTAACTAAAAACAATGTCCGTTATGGTATTGTGGGTGTCACAACACCTGAAACCAAAACTAAAACATCACCTACTGCAGTTGAAGGTGTGGAATTTAAAGATCCGTTAACCAGTGTCAAACAAGCTATGAATCAAATTAAAGATCATGTGGATATATTCGTTGTCTTATCACACTTAGGTGTGGATAAATCAACACAAGAACGTTGGCGTGGTGATTATTTAATCGAGCAGCTGACGAAAGACCGTTCATTTACACAGTCTATCTTTGTCCTCGATGGCCATTCACATACAGTCATTGATCACGGTCAACACTACGGTGCTAACAATATACTCGCGCAAACAGGAACAGCCCTTGAAAATGTAGGCCGTATTGATTTTAATTTTAAAGATAAGCAAGCAACGAATGTCGAAGCATCATTAATTAATGTCGCTGATGCTGAGCATGTGACACCTGACTCACAAATCGAAGCACAAACTAAGAAAGCAAATGATGCGTTCTTGAAAGCAACATCCACTGTCGTTATCCCTAATAATACAGTGAAGTTAAATGGCGAACGCGCACAAGCACGTACACAAGAAACCAATTTAGGGAATTTAATTACAGACGCTATGGAAGCATATGCCTCTAAACATTTCTCACACCCTTCTGATTTCGCAATCACTAACGGTGGTGGCATACGTGCTTCAATCGACAAAGGTAAAGTTACAGAAAATGATATTATTACTGTATTACCATTCGGAAATTTAATTTCTCAAATTCAAGTTAAGGGCTCAGATGTATTAAAAGCATTTGAACATAGTTTAAGTGCTGAAACGGATATGCAAGATGGTAAGAAAGTCTTAACTGCTAATGGTGGTTTCTTACAAATTTCTGATTCACTAAAAGTATATTACGATATCGACAAAACATCTGGACAACGTATTAATGCAATCAAAGTATTGAATAAAGAAAATGGTCGCTATGAGGATTTAGACCCTAACCGCACGTATTATGTAACAACAAATGATTTCACGGCTAATCAAGGTGATGGCTATGATATGTTTGGTGGTCAACGTGAAGAAGGCATCTCATTAGATGAAGTTGTCGCGCAATACATTAAAGAAACCGATTTGAGTATATATGATACAGTTGAACCTGTACGTATTATCAACGGAGAGCCTGAAAGTGCTGAGCAGCCAAATACTGGTGAAGCAACTCAAGATAGTAACAATCATTCAACAGGTCACGCAGGTAGCGGTCAACAAATGCCAAATAATAATACTAATGATGACTCGAAACACAATAGTCATCATGGACAACAACCAGCGCATAAAGATACACATCAAGCCAATGGAAATATCATCGAACTTCCTAACGTAGCTAATGATGGTCATCAACAAATGCAAGTGCCATCAAGTACTAATTGGAAGCATCACCATAATGATGCACAATCAATGGCCATCAACACTAACCATACATCTACACATCATCATTCTGGTTATCCTGTAGCTTCAAATCATTACAACAAAGTGATTCAATTATCAAATCACGCCTTTGAACAGCATGCTGGTGCGTACCATATGATGCATCAGCAACATCATCACACGAGCAAAGCAATTCAAACAATGGCGCTCTATAATGAACCATTAACACAGCTACCTAATACAGGTAATACAGATGATACATCAGAACATGGTATCGCAATCTTACTTGTTGTAACTGGAACTGGATTGATATATTGTCGTCAACGCAAAAAATCAGCATAATTTTTGATAGATAATAAACCGTGAATGGGACACTAAATGCATTGTCTCACTCACGGTTTGTTGTCATTATATTAAGATTGTTGTGACATCCAACTATTTATCCTGCTTTTCAATCGCTTTTTTATAAAAATAATTAGCAACCACTATATCTACAATAGCAAGGCCAACAGATTTAAAGAGTGTCACTTCTTCATCACTCTCACGTCCTGAAATTTTACCTGCAACAATATCACCAAGTTCACCATGTAAAGATGCTTGTGTGATAATTCCTTCTTCTTGAGGTACCTTTAAATCGCCTGTTTCTTCCATTGCAGCTTCAGTAGATTCAACCACAATTTTGTTCGCTACCATCATTGATTCAGTAGGTAATTCCTGCATATCTGGTTTGAAAGAACCTACTGCATTTAAGTGAACACCTGGATGTAAAGTATGAGCATATACGGGATTATTCGAATTTGTAGCAGTTACTACAATGTCCGCTTCTGCCATGGCATCATCCGCTTGATCAAAGACTTTCGTTGCTACATGATATGTTTCCGCTACTTCTTGTGCTAATACTTCCGCATTCGATGTCGTGCGACTTGAAAAGTGAATCATATCGATATGTCTCACAGCCATAACAGCTGCAATTAAACCTCTAGCCTGATCACCAGCACCAATGACACATAACGTTTTAGCATCTTTGCGAGCCAAGTATTGCGTTGCTACGCCTGAAATTGCGCCAGTACGTATTTGTGTTAAATAACTGCCATCTAACACTGCAAGCGTTTCTCCCGTCTCATAGTCACTTAAAAGGACTGACCCTGTTATCGTTTTCTTGCCCTTTTTAGGGTTATCAGGCGCAAATGTAACGGTTTTGATGCCAACGATTTTAAGATCATCGGATAAAGCTGGCATGACTAAATAGCGATTATCATCATTAAATGGTAGGACATAGCGTAGTGGCGTTTCTGTCTTACCTTCTGAGAATGCTTTTAACGAATTAGCAACTTCATCAATCACTTCTTTCATATCTAGTAATGCTCGTTGATCTTGCTCATTCAAAACTAACATATTAATTCCTCCATCAAATGCTTTGTCGTTATTCATTATTTACCCGTCAAGCCACTCATTTATCATCTTATTATGTAATACTTTTAATTCACGTATGTTGATAGGATAAAAGGCTAATTTAACTTGCTTAAACTATTCATTTTGATTGCAACGCTTCGTTTCCCACTTTAATCTACAAGTCCTTCATCATAATAAGTAGCGTGATTATTTAGAAATACACGCAAACTATGATGGTAATATACTAACTTTTCATCCGCTTCTTCGATCGGCAACCAACGTAATGTTGAAATTTCATCTTTCATTTGAATTTCTGTTGTATAATCATGTACTTGTACTTTAAACATAATAAAAAGCGTATGGACATTCATTTGTGTCGATTTACCTTCATTAATACTAACTACGTCCTTAACTTCAATAGCTAAGCCTGTTTCTTCTCTAACTTCACGTTTCAATGCTTCAACTAGCGTTTCCCCATACTCAACTTTGCCACCGGGTAGTGACCAGCCACCACCATCTGTATTATGAACGAGTAAAATATTTCCTGCTTCATCTTGTATCAATGCATATACTACTTTTAAATCTTTCATTCATCCAACCTTCATTCATTAGGAATTTCAAATCGACTTACTAAATTGCCATTCTTTTTAACATATGGTTCGATTTCATATCCGCCATGTTTTTTAATCACTTTTTGTGAGGCAGTGTTCTTAGGATTCGTAGTCATTAATACTTTGTTTACACCTAGTTCTTTTAACAATAGCTTCGCTTCTTGCAACATAAATGAAGCAATGCCATGTCCTCTACGTGACTGACACACGCCGTAACCCACATGTCCGCCAATGTTTACTAAGCGTCGATTTAAGTGATGGCGAATATCGACTGCGCCAACAATAGCTCCATTTTCAAAGCAAAATAGTGTGGTCGTTGGTACCCAATCATCATCAACCTCTATATTATTTAAATGGTCTACCATGTGTTCAAATGACTCATACTTCGCCAAGTCTGTATTGGAAGGCACTATGGGTTCATCATGAACATACCATTCTTGGACGTACTTCATTAAAGCCACTTTATCTGAATAGCTTAACTGTCTTAGATTTAGCATTAACACACCACCTTCTAAATTATATGTTAATTTGATATTTCATATTTTAAGACGATGAACTATAACATTATTTTACCAAAATAAATATCTCCACCTCATCTAATAACAAGTGACATTTTGAGTTATCTTTGTTATATCACAATAAAAATAGACTGGAACGATCATAATCGTCCCAGCCTAAAAATGACTCTCTCTTATATCATTATTTAATTGTACCTAGTTCTTTACCAACTTTTTCATAAGCAGCAATTGCTTTGTCTAACATTTCTTTCGTATGCGCTGCTGTAGGCATATTTCTTACACGTCCTGTGCCACGTGGTACTGTTGGGAAGACGATAGATTTAACATATACACCTTCGTCTTTAAGACGTTTACTAAATTCTTGTGTTTCTTTTTCGTCTCCAATAATAACTGGCGTAATTGGTGTTTCTGATTCACCAGTATTGAAGCCAAGTTTAGCTAAGCCATCTTTTAAATATTTCGCATTATCCCATAATTGATCGTGTAATTCAGTAGAAGCCATTAATTTTTTCACAGCTTCAGTAATTGCTTTAGTATCTCCAGGAGCTAATGAAGTTGAGAATAAGAATGGTCTTGATTGAGCTTTTAACCAGTCGATAAGTTCTTTAGTACCTGCTACATAACCACCAACTACACCGATTGCTTTTGAAAGTGTACCGATTTGGAAGTCGATTTTATCTTGTAAACCGAAATGTTTAACTGTACCAGCACCTTTACCCATTACACCTGAACCATGCGCATCATCAACGTAAGTAATTAAGCCAAATTCTTCAGCAATTTCAACGATTTCAGGTAATTTAGCAACGTCTCCGTCCATACTAAATACACCATCTGTGATGTACATAACTTTATTGTATTGACCTGATTCAACAGCTTCTTTCGCTTTCGCTCTTAAATCATCCATATCTGAGTGGTTAACACGGATGATTTTAGCTTTAGATAAACGACATCCATCAATAATAGATGCGTGGTTTAATTCATCTGAAAGGATCGCGTCATTTTTGTTCATTACTGCTGAAATAGCTGCCATGTTACAGTTGAATCCTGATTGATAAGCAATAGCAGCTTCAGTACCTTTGAACTTAGCTAATGTTTCTTCTAACTCATCATGTAAGTCTAATGTACCGTTAATTGAACGTACAGCACCAGCACCAACACCGTGTGAATCAATTGCATGTTTAGCTGCAGATTTTAAATCTTCGTTTGTTGCTAGTCCTAAATAGTTATTTGATGATAAATTAATATATTGTTTCCCATTGATTGTAATTTCTGGACCATTCGCACCTTCGATTGAATCGATTTCGTTATATAATCCATTGTCTTTTAAATATTGAATATTTTCTTCTAAAAAGTTGTGTAGTGATTGAACCATATTCATATCCCCTTTGCATTTATTTATCAACATAATCATAACTGATTTTTCTTGAACATGAAAGCACTATCATTCCAGTTAATTCAATATATTGAATATTCTTTACGTCATGTACAACTGTTCATACAACATGTATATTTACCTTCATTTTCCAGAAAATACCGAATTAATCTATTGAGTTGAATTAGAATTTGATATACTAAAATTCATAATAATTAGGAAGAAGTGGTTCATGTGTTAGATTGGTTTCAATTAGCCAGTAATAAGGAAAATAGAATGATTCAGATGCGTCGCTATATGCATCAATATCCTGAACCTTCTTTCGAGGAAACTTGGACGCATAACTATATTCTAAATCAGCTTAGTCATCTTGATTGTAAAATTGAATCACCTATTGGACGTAATGGCATTAAAGCAACATTCAAAGGTAAAGAAGAGGGACCAACGATTGCATTTCGTGCTGACTTCGACGCACTACCTGTACAAGAACTTAACGATGTACCTTACAAATCTAAGAATGATGGATTGATGCATGCATGTGGTCATGATGGTCATACTGCGATATTATTAGGCGTTGCTGAGATTGTGCATGAACACCGCCATTTATTAAAAGGAAATGTGGTCTTTATCTTCCAATATGGTGAAGAAATTATGCCAGGTGGCTCTCAAGAAATGATTGATGATGGTTGCTTAAATGGTGTTGATAAAATTTATGGTACCCATTTATGGAGTGGCTATAGTACAGGTACGATTTATTCAAGACCTGGTGCGATTATGGCATCACCAGATGAATTCTCGGTTACAATCAAAGGTAAAGGGGGCCATGGCGCTAAACCGCATGAAACCATTGACCCAATTGTAATTATGGCTGAGTTTATTTTGAGTGCGCAAAAGATCATTTCTAGAACAATAGACCCTGTTAAAGAAGCAGTACTCACATTCGGAATGGTTCAAGCGGGATCATCGGATAGTGTTATTCCCGATAGTGCTTTTTGTAAGGGAACTGTGCGCACATTTGATACAGAATTACAATCACACATTCAACATAAGATGGATAAACTATTACAAGGCTTGGCACTGGCTAATGATATCACTTACGACTTAGAATACATTCGTGGCTATTTACCAGTACACAATCATGTCAATGCATATGAGGTAGTCAAACAAGCTGCAAATGACTTACATCTACGCTTCAATGAATCTGAGTTAATGATGATTGGTGAAGACTTTTCTCACTATTTAAAAGTCCGCCCAGGGGCATTCTTCTTAACTGGATGTGGTAATAAAGATAAAGGTATTACAGCACCACATCATAACCCACATTTTGATATAGATGAAGCTGCATTTAAGTATGCTGCTAGTGCGTTCTTGAAAATATTGGAAATTGAAAATGTGTTTTAAAATAGAATCGTTTACCCTAATAAAACAATGCCTATGATTACTTTAAATTCAAGTTAATCATAGGCATTTTTATATAAAAGAAAGTAAAATTTATGTAACAAAGTGTGATAGCTATAGTTATTAATCATATAGAAACACAATAGTGCTTATTTTTGAGCATATAATAAATAGACTAAAACAAGATGAATTGTCTTAGCCTCTTTAAACATTTAGGCAGTAGCTGACTGATTTAAATTTAAAATGCGCTTGAATCAAGTTTTTTTAAATCTAGTCATACTTAACGATGGGGCCCTAGCAAAGGGAATCTCATTAAGAAATTCTATAAACTAAGCAAGCTGGGAGAGGACAACCAATTATTTGTTCTAAGAGAAATGCGTTTGATGAAACAAAATTATTGTTTAATTAACCGCATTTTTTATACAAAAAGATCGCAA
>NZ_JAESLA010000062.1:0-8173 GCF_017892405.1 Staphylococcus sp. GDY8P85P
CTAACGGCTACAGTGATAACATCCTTGTTAAATTGTTTATATCTGAAATAGTCCATAAAGAAGACTCCTTTTTGTTAAAATTATACTATTAATTCAACTTTGCAACAGAAACCAAAAATTAAATTTAGATGATTATTTTAAAGATTTACAACAATCACTTGTAGGCATTAAAGAACGTTTGAGTAATGCATTTACAAGTGATTTTATTATGCAGCAAGTTAATGGCGTGAAAAACTTCTTTAATGACCATGCTATTAATCCTGAAACAATTAAAAATAACATCAAAGATTTAGTAACATGGAACAAAGAAAGTGCTACAGTTGAAAATTTAACTTCAACATTTGATAAAGTAAGAGATTTTTTCTCAAAAGAACAACAACAAGTATCAGCATTATCACAAGAACAAAAGCAACCATCATTAAGTAATCAATTTACTGATTTAAAAGATATGATGACTAATAGTTATGAAACGATTAATAGAAGTGCTGACATACAAGGACTTAGAAACTACGAACAAGTAGCAAGGCTTGAAATCATCAATCAAAAACTAGCCTTACAGCCTGATGTTGATAAAACAGAACCAAATTATAATGTTGAATCTATCAGTCAAAACATATCGCTAAATAGTGATGAAAATAAAGGGAATACGATTGATTTATATAATTATCTTAAAGACGCACAAAATGTTTTATCATATAGTGACCCTTATAGTGCTGATAATGATATTAATAAACTACAATTAGAACAATTCACACTACAAGCGATACAAACAATTGAAGAACAAATTAGTCCAAAAGAATTAAATGAAAGTAGAATTAATCATTTGGCAGAAACAAACACTAAACCTTATCAAAACAGTGTTATTGATAGTTACATTAAAGATATTAATAGCATTGAAAAAAGTTTACCTGAACAAGCTAAAGTACAAATTCAAGAATCTGAAAAATTAGAATTAGAACAAAATAATACGATTAAAGAAGCCTATGATATTCAAGAAACAGAAGTATTTCAAACATTAAATGAAAAAAGTGAATATAAAGATTTAATGCAGAATGATAATGATAAACAAGTTGAAGCTGAATTATTAGATGTAGATGGTGATAAAGTAATCGTTGAAGTAGGTACAGAACAATATGCACTTACATTAAACGAAGAAGATACGCAAAAAATACAAAATAATCAAGATGCGTTTACATTCAACTTTAATACAGATACTAATGAATTTAATTATGAAATAGACGAAGATGCAATTTCAGAAAACACATATGAAGTAGATAACGAAAAAAAGTCACATACCCCTGAACAATATGAAGAACCTGATCCATTACCACCTGAATATATTGAACAAGCAGAAAATGATGAATTTGAAAGATAAAAAAAGGAGGTTATCACAGTGACTACCGTCATATTCGCAGAAAAACCATCACAAGCACGTGACTATGCTAATGCACTTGGCATAAAAAAGAAGCATAAAGATTATATTGAAATTCAAGATAGCGATATTATGGGTTACGGCATTCTCATGCTTCCTTGTTAATCAGTATGGGAGAAAATCCACTTATCATTAAAGATCGTCTAGGACACGAAGATATTGAGACGACTTTAGGAACGTATGGACATCTTTATCCTAACAGTAATTTCGAGGTAGCTAACAAATTAAATGGAGCCATTTCCTTTAAAGAAGCAAAACAAAATTATGATACTTCACCAAAGAATCAATTTACTGTAGACTACTTGCGAAACAAAGAAATGAAAAAAGTGCAATAAAAGTGCAGTAAAAAGATAAGAAGAGCCAGAAACCCTTGGTATAAGAGGATTTCTAGCTCTCCTACAACTACTCCATTTCAATAAATACTGTCCATTATCTAGTATAGACCCTATATATTCATAGCCCCTTTCTGTTTGGTGTTAAAGTATTAGTCATCGATGTCATGCACTATCTTGTTTAGCTCCGTTTTGATGGAACTGGAAATATTTTCTAAATTGAAATGATTATATATTTCTTTATCCTTAAGCATCCTTTTTTGTGCCTTATTTAATTTACACTCATTGTTACCCACTACCCATTCATCCTTTCTACGTATAAAGGGGTTTGCGCACTTTCCTTTAACGCGTTTTGAACATCTTCATAAGGTAAATAAAATTCAATTGTAGATTAATTTTACAATCTTCCATATAACGTCTCCATCTTTTCAAAACGACTTAATTCTACGGGCTATAAATAACTTAATTTGCCAGTGTATAACGTTTCAGATTAAGCTACCACTAAGTTATAATAACCATATCGAAAGGAGACCAATCTAATGAAATATACGAAAACCAAAGCAGTATTAAATCAACTCGTTGCCGATTTGAGCCAGATGTCAATGATTATCCATCAGACGCATTGGTACATGCGTGGACCCAACTTTTTGAAGTTGCACCCCTTGATGGATGAGTTCATGGAAGAAATTGACAGCCAACTCGATGTCATTTCTGAACGGCTGATTGCGCTTGATGGCAGTCCTTACTCCACCTTAAAAGAAATGGCCGAAAACACTAAGATTCAAGACTGGCCTGGTGAATGGACAAAACAACCCCAGAACGCCTCGCACACTTAGTTGATGGCTATCGTTACTTGGAAGACCTTTACCAACACGGCATTGAAGTATCCGATGTTGAAAAAGACTTCAGTACCCAAGATATTTTCATTGGTCTCAAAACCGCAATTGAGAAGAAAATCTGGATGATTCAGGCAGAGCTTGGGTCGGCGCCGGAAATTGATGAATAAAATAATATTAAAAAATCGGTAGACTTATGGTAGATTTTAAAATTAATCCGAACGCCCATTTGGATATTGGACAGCCCTAGTTCACAAAAGGTTTCGATTTTAATTCGTTCGGAATAGGTTATACTAGACAAAAGATCAGCTCCTAAAAGATGGGTTTGTGGTAAACACCATTTTAAAGGAAGCTGATCTTTTTTGTCCGAACAGCGTTCGGATTAATTCAAATCTTTATTAAAAAATATTTCATCTTATTTAACAAGAAACCATATTTATATAACAACATAAAATACACTAAGTTATTTTATTGAACATATATCGTACTTTATCTATCCGACTATTTGGACGACGGGGCTGGCAAACAGGTTCACCGGTAGTAACATGGTACCCTTTTAACTCTGTTAAACAAACACTACGTCCATTTGTAAAGAAAGTTAAATCACTACGATATTCTTGAATACACCGAGCAGGGATTTCTCCACTAAGAATGACCTCATTATTTTTCAATTGAGTGTCTACGATGTTCGCACAATATTTAGGAGCATCGTTGTATGCTCGTGAAAGATATTCCTGTGGCGCATAAATTTTAAAACTAAGATATGGCTCTAACAATTCTGTTCCAGCTTTTTTTAAGACTTGTTCCAATACAATAGGAGCAAGCATCCGAAAATCTGCTGGGGTACTAACAGGGCTATAGTATAAGCCATACTTAAAACAGATTTTACAATCCGTCACATTCCAACCATATAATCCTTGTTCGCAACCATAGCGTATCCCTTCCATAACTGCATTTTGAAATGATTGATTTAAGTATCCAAGAGAAACCGAGCTCTCATACTGCATTCCACTTCCCAACGGAAGCGGTGATACAGATAAACCAATGGAAGCCCAGAAAGGATTTGGCGGCACTTCGATGTGAATGGTATATTCTGCATTTTTTAACGGTCTCTCCATATAAATGACTGTAGGCTCTTTTAGTTCTATCTCCACATGATACTTTTCTTGCAACAGTGCACTAATCACTTCCATTTGTACTTTCCCTAAGAAAGAAAGTATAATTTCATGTGTCGTAGAATCCACGTAATATCGTAGAAGCGGATCACTATCTGAGATTTCCAAAAGGGCATCAAGCAACATTTCTCTCTGTTCAGGTTTACTCGGTTCAACAGTTGTTTGTAGTAGAGGGTGCGGATTTTCAATCTTTTTTCTCTGTGGCAATAGTTTTGTATCTCCAAGAACACTATTTAACTTCAAAAACTCATTTTGCAAAATAACAATTTCTCCAGAATAAGCTCTATCAATCTTACATAATTCACCATTTATTGAAGTATACATTTCTGTAACTTTTATTTTTTCTTTTTCTGATACTCTAACCGAATCTCGTAAATGTAGTACTCCACTATAAAGGCGTATATATGCAAGACGTTGTCTTTTTTTTGTATATTCAATTTTGAAAACATTTCCGCAAAGTTCAGACGGACCTCGATGTGTTGATGAATAAAATTTATTCGTAATCACTTCTATAAGGTTATCAATCCCTATATTGTTTTTTGCACTTCCGTGATAAACAGGGAACAGGGAACAATTATGAAATCTTATGCTTTCCTCTTGTTCGAGTTCCAATGCTTCTAATGATTTACCGGACATATATTTCTCTAAAAGGTCATCGTTTCCCTCTATTACCGTATCCCATTGTTCAGATTCGGTAAAGTTCGTCACACACATATTAGGATACAGTTCTACCTTCTGTTTGATTACAATTTCGGCAGAAAGTTTCTCTTTAATATCCTGATAAACCGTTGATAAATCAATTCCATTTTGGTCAATCTTATTGATAAAAAAGATTGTGGGAATCCCCATTTTCCTAAGTGCATGAAATAATATACGAGTTTGTGCTTGTACGCCATCTTTTGCAGAAATCAGTAGAATTGCCCCATCTAAAACTGATAATGAACGATATACTTCTGCTAAGAAATCCATATGTCCTGGCGTGTCTATGATGTTCACCTTCGTATTTTCCCACTGAAAAGAGGTTATTCCTGTCTGAATTGTAATTCCTCTCTGACGTTCTAAAAGCGTATTATCCGTCCTCGTTGTACCTTTGTCCACGCTTCCTAATTCTGTAATCGCTCCACTGTTATATAATAAGCTTTCTGTTAAGGTAGTTTTTCCTGCATCAACATGAGCTAAAACTCCAATATTAATAATTTTCATGTGATTTTCCTCCATTCAAAAACCCAAAAGGGCATAAAAATCCCAGTGATAAATACTTTTATCACTGGGATTTTTATGCATAACCATAGGTATACAAAGCATACAGATATTCTCTGGATACTTTAGAATCACATGATAAAGGTATTCTTAAACTGGGTACAAAAAACTAAGCCCTCCTAAAAAAGGACATCTAATTATTTGTTCCTGCTATCAAATTGACAGTTTATTTAAGAATACCTTGCCGCATATTTATTAACTCCTTTTAAATAGTCACTTAAATAATAGCACGTAAGAGCATATTTGTAAAGGAATCTCCAATTTTTTATCAAAAAGAGTACATGATTACAAAGTATCTGTAATCATGTACCAATATTTGTTATTTTACAATCTTCCAATTATCTTGTTTTTCTAATATCAACTCAAATTGCGAGATTTGGGTTGCCTTTGTTTCTTGATCTAAATATTTCACAGCGACATTCACGATTACTTGGTTATCTTTTCTGGTAAAGATAGGATTCACCAATTCCTCGAAAACATATTCCTTGTTAATCATAGGTAACACATGATTACTTACATAGTAAGTCAATTCTTTTTCTGTGGCGGTAGGATAGAGCTGGAAGAACGTTTCTAAAAAGCTAATGATTTCGTCCATCGTTTCTGTATCTACTGTATGGTCACTTTCTAGCTGTTTGGGTTGGTAGTCCGATTTTTGAGGTTTCTTACTCATTGTCGGATTTTTGATAATAACCATATTATCTGATTCATCTATATGGACAACCACATGAAAGCTAGACGATATAGTTTCCTTGTCTTTGTCTTCGGTAATAACTTGTTCAACAGAAAACAGTACCTCAAAGGTGTTCTCATTCACTTGAGAAACCTGCCACACCTGTATATCGTTCACACTAGAACTAGTAGGAATATCCTTACGAATCATTTCTTCATTTAATACCTGCAATTCTTCCGTCAAATAATGGGTCAATTTCTCATTTCGTTTATCAATGGCTTCTTGGGATTGGAGAGCGTAAAATATCTTGTGTAAACGCACAAAAGATTTCTAAATTGTATAGAAATAGGGAATGCCTTCCCTTATGATATTTAGTAACCACAGAAAACATCACAGGAGGCATTCCCCATGAATGAACTTACCACAGAAATTATCGCTGCACTAGCCCAAAAACAAGATTTGGACGAAGTTTTTCGTCACCACCTTGAAATCGCCATCAACCAGCTGCTTCAAACTGAATTGGCAGAGTTTTTGGGTTACGAACGCTACTCATACGCTGGGATTAACACTGGTAATAACCGCAACGGCAGTTATGAGCGCTCGTTTGATACGAAGTACGGCCAACTTAACTTAACCATTCCTCGAGATCGCAATGGCCGGTTTGAAAATCATACCTTGCCAGCCTACGGTCGGCACAGTGATAATTTAGAAACAACGGTTATTCAGTTGTATACCAAGGGAATTACCACTGCTGAAATTGCCGAACTCATTGAGAATATGTACGGTGCTCACTACTCCAAAGCCACGGTTTCCAACATGACTAAAGCCGTCAATGAACAGGTTCAAGCTTTCCAGCAACGTCGACTGGCTTCACAATATGCGGCTATCTTCTTAGATGCCACTTACTTGCCGTTAAAGCGGGATACCGTTCAAAAAGAAGCGGTTCATATTGCGATTGGCATTCGTCCAGATGGTACGAAAGAAGTGCTGAACTACCAAGTGGCGCCGACGGAATCAACTGGGATCTGGACTGAATTACTGGGAACCCTGATTAAGCAAGGTGTCAAAGATGTGCTGTTGTTTGTGGCCGATGGGTTAGTTGGTTTGGATGAAGGTTTAAATCGGCATTTTCCCAAAGCTAAACGACAACGTTGCCTGGTTCATGTTGGGCGTAATTTGATAAACAAAGTTCGGGTGAAAGACCGTAAGGCCGTGATCAATGACTTTAAACAAGTTCATTGGGCTGCCAATCGTGAAGCAGCCGAACTGAAACTGAATGAGTTCGCCAACAACTGGCATCGTACCTATCCCAAGTTAATCAAAGATCTGCTTAAAATGCCGAATCTGCTCACTTTCATGGACTTTCCACCAGCCATTCGGCAATCACTCTACTCCACTAACTTGATTGAGAACTTTAACAAGCATCTCAAGCGCACCACCCACCGCAAAGAACAATTTCCAACGGAAGATTCACTGGATCGATTCCTGGTTTCTCAGTTTAATGCTTATAACGAGAAGTCTCTGAAGCGGATCCACCGAGGCTTTAAAGGACTCCAGGACACCTTGGAAGCATCATTTATTTGAGTTAGTTACATATTATATGTACGAAGGCATTTCATTTACACAAGATTCTTGACGCTACCTTTTATCAACTAGGTTATCGTGTTCACTGTCTGTTAACATTGCTTTAGATTTTTTCCCGACCACTCGTTCATAGTTGATAAAGGTTGCTGAACCGATACCAAAGCCATTATTTAATGCGTCATCAACAGATTGTGCCTGAATACTTGAAAAATTATTAGCTTTGTCCTTTGACTGTTCTTCCAGTTCGCCTGCACCAGGAGTGAACCAAATAAATGCTACATCATCTGCCGTTGATTTTATATACTCTTCAATCCATGACAGAAGTATGATAGTTTTTCCAGCTCCGGTAGGGGCCTTTATTGTTAGTTCATTAACTTTATATTCAGGTGCTGTGAATTCTAATAACTTATTTACTGCATTTTGCTGAAATTCTTTTAATTTTATCATCTACTCCATAGCTCCTTACCAAAAAAGTAATCTGGGATTTCTTGAATAGTTATCTTTAAATCTTTAATGATCTTGTTTTGTTTCGTGTCAAAAAAAACATCAGGGTGTATGAATACAGTTGAATTTCTTTTAAGGTTATTGTTTTTAATCAAAGAGTCTAATTGACTTTCACTTAATACAATTTGAACCTTGGGATTTGTGATATCTATTGAAAATTCAAGTTCAACTAGTGGGGTAATGAATTTCAGCAATTCATACTCAAGTGATTCATCTGGAAATTCATTTTTATTAACAAATTCTGTCTTAAAATATTTTAAGTTCATTTTGTTTTTTGAAACTAAAGCTTCTTTCTCAACTTCTCCTGTAAGTGCAAGTGTTTGGTCATGTAACTCTAGCTTCATTTTTGAATAACTATTTTGGTTCTGTTGCAAAGTTGA
>NZ_JAESLA010000063.1:0-3422 GCF_017892405.1 Staphylococcus sp. GDY8P85P
AGGAGTCTGGACTTGACTGATATAGGTATTATGAAAATTGTAATAAATGAGTATATAGGAGACAGCGCTTTTTACATGCTCAATTTGTTTGATATATTTGAAAAATATTCAAATAAAACTGTTAAATTCATAAATATAGAAAACAATATTTTAAATAGAAATTATTCTATTTCAGATAGGTATCAAGTGTGGGATTTAGATAACGGAGAAATTTTAATAATTGATAATTTTTATTAATATGTGAGCCATCTTTAAGTAGATGGCTTTTTAGTAAAAAAATACTTCAAACCCTTAGTATAAAAGGAAGTGTGATTTTCACACTTCCAGAATTCTATACATTAATAAATTGTAAGCACTCCTAACGGAGTGCTTTTATTATGCTCCTTCATCTGACATCAATGACTACAAAGCAGCATTGAATAAGATCAGATTCAGTCGAGTGAAACGCAAAGCGTTTCGTTTTCTCACACTCCATTTCGCTAAGTAGTTATTTGTTTTGATGCTGACACTAATCTATTTTGCGTTAGCAACGCAAGGGTAAACATGCAGTTGATCCTAACTCGTATACTCATAAGGATAACTAGCCCTTGCATCACACTTAAAATAGATTAAATACGTGTCACAAAACAAAATACCTACTGCTTCACTACGGTGAGTGTAGTAGAAAAAAGAGAAAGAAGGAATTCAAATGAAACATGTAGATGAAATTTTATTTAGTATTACAACAGATGATGTAGACTTCGTTTTTGAAACAGAATTTCCAGAAGTATCAGAAGAACAAAGAGAATCAATCAAAAAAAGATTATCTCAAGGGTTATATAGTGAATGGGTAGAAGATGTTAAAGAATTTATAAACTATGAACTGAATTAATAACCATATAGAAGGTACAATATGTACCTTCTATATTAAAAAGTGGGGGAGATATTATGATTAGAATTTATGAAAATTATGGAAAAACAGATATATTTGTAGTAAATCAGGAACGGGTTAAAGAGCTTATTAGTAAGTTGGAAACAAGATTCTATAAAAATGATTTAAATAGATTTATATGTAAGGAAGATGATATATGGTTAGCAATTGATAATAGTACAGCAGATGTATTTATAGAAGAATATGATTCGCTTGAAGAAGCCTTCCAGTACCTACTAATAGATGACGAGTTTAGTTTAACTGAAATTGAAGAAAAAGAAATCAGTAATTGGATTTGTAACTATGAAACAAAATCTAAGATTTGTTCTTTAATTGGTTATAATGTATAAGGTATACCTTATACATTATAGCATTCTATTATGAGTGGAAGTGTCCTAACGACACTTCCATAATCATCAGTATCTTCAAAAAAATATATTGATGATTATTATATTAATTAAACGGAAGCACTCCTAACGGAGTGCTTTTATTATGCTCCTTCATCTGACATCAATGACTACAAAGCAGCATTGAATAAGATCAGATTCAGTCGAGTGAAATGCAAAGCATTTCGTTTTCTCACACTCCATTTCGCTAAGTAGTTATTTGTTTTGATGCTGACACTAATCTATTTTGCGTTAGCAACGCAAGGGTAAACATGCAGTTGATCCTAACTCGTATATTCATAAGGATAACTAGCCCTTGCATCACTCTTAAAATAGATTAAATACGTGTCACAAAACAAAATTCCTACTGCTTCATTTCAGTGAGTGTAGTAGAAAAAAGGACTGGTAGACATGAGAAAAATATTTGTAGAAGAATTATCACAGAAAAGTAAAGATTTATTTACACACTTAGCTAAGCAGTTTTCAAAAGAAAATAACGTAAATTTAGATGAGTTGCTTGATGGATTAGAAAGTAGAATAAGTGATTTACAGCATGATTCAGAAAATGCTTTAGGATTTAGAATCTGTGAAAACCCAGAATGTAGAGAACTTTTTAATGATGGATATATGATGGAAGATAACTGTGAGAACTATTGTTCAAGAGAATGTGCTGAAAAAATATATCCAGAAATTGTAGAAGAAGATTATGGTACAGACACAATTTTTTGGACAGAGTGGCAACCAGAATAATATGCTATTAGGTATAGGTTATACCATATAACTTATACCTTATATTCTAATCTAACTTATTTTTTAAAATATAGATGATACGGATTTTATGACCGATGATGAAGAAAAGAATTTGAAACGTTTGTCTGATTTGGAGGAAGGTTTACACCGTAAAAGGTTAATCTCCTATGGTGGTTTGTTAAAAGAAATACATAAAAAATTAAACCTTGATGACACAGAAGAAGGCGATTTGATTCATACAGATGATGACGAAAAAGCCGATGAAGATGGATTTTCTATTATTGCAATGTGGAATTGGGAACGGAAAAATTATTTTATTAAAGAGTAGTTCAACAAACGGGCCAGTTTGTTGAAGATTAGATGCTATAATTGTTATTAAAAGGATTGAAGGATGCTTAGGAAGACGAGTTATTAATAGCTGAATAAGAACGGTGCTCTCCAAATATTCTTATTTAGAAAAGCAAATCTAAAATTATCTGAAAAGGGAATGAGAATAGTGAATGGACCAATAATAATGACTAGAGAAGAAAGAATGAAGATTGTTCATGAAATTAAGGAACGAATATTGGATAAATATGGGGATGATGTTAAGGCTATTGGTGTTTATGGCTCTCTTGGTCGTCAGACTGATGGGCCCTATTCGGATATTGAGATGATGTGTGTCATGTCAACAGAGGAAGCAGAGTTCAGCCATGAATGGACAACCGGTGAGTGGAAGGTGGAAGTGAATTTTGATAGCGAAGAGATTCTACTAGATTATGCATCTCAGGTGGAATCAGATTGGCCGCTTACACATGGTCAATTTTTCTCTATTTTGCCGATTTATGATTCAGGTGGATACTTAGAGAAAGTGTATCAAACTGCTAAATCGGTAGAAGCCCAAACGTTCCACGATGCGATTTGTGCCCTTATCGTAGAAGAGCTGTTTGAATATGCAGGCAAATGGCGTAATATTCGTGTGCAAGGACCGACAACATTTCTACCATCCTTGACTGTACAGGTAGCAATGGCAGGTGCCATGTTGATTGGTCTGCATCATCGCATCTGTTATACGACGAGCGCTTCGGTCTTAACTGAAGCAGTTAAGCAATCAGATCTTCCTTCAGGTTATGACCATCTGTGCCAGTTCGTAATGTCTGGTCAACTTTCCGACTCTGAGAAACTTCTGGAATCGCTAGAGAATTTCTGGAATGGGATTCAGGAGTGGACAGAACGACACGGATATATAGTGGATGTGTCAAAACGCATACCATTTTGAACGATGACCTCTAATAATTGTTAATCATGTTGGTTACGTATTTATTAACTTCTCCTAGTATTAGTAATTATCATGGCTGTCATGGCGCATTAACGGAATAAAGGGTGTGCTTAAATCG
>NZ_JAESLA010000064.1:0-257 GCF_017892405.1 Staphylococcus sp. GDY8P85P
TATGGGGTATTTGTATCCCAAAAAAGTGTTTTTAATATTAGGAGCAGAAGGCAATTCATTGTACCGCAAAATGGCCCGATTATTGAACTATTTTTTAATAAAATAATTCCTACGTTCCCAATTCCAGAAAGCAATAATACTAAAAGCTTCCTCATCTGCTTTTTCCTCATCATCTGTCATATAATCTGTATCTTTTATTGGATATTTTGCCGTTTCATCAACGGGAGATTGAATATCTGACTTATGCTTATTTTTTG
>NZ_JAESLA010000064.1:336-631 GCF_017892405.1 Staphylococcus sp. GDY8P85P
CCCCCTTAAAATTCAAAATAAGAACATTTGAATTTAAACAAACCTCCTGCCATCTCAGCAAGGGGCACTTGAAAACCGTTTGGAAATCATCAAGGGACGGGTAGTATTTTTGAAAAAGCCACTCAAAAAATCTCCACTCAAGGCACGCATAAAATATCAGCGAATATACCAAAGGAGTGAACATATTGATTCCATATTATCTTTGGTTTAAAGAAAACATTTAAAATTCATGATTATATGCCAACCATTCGACTATTTTTTGAGTTTGTTAAAAGTTCCGAGGCTCAACGTCAAT
>NZ_JAESLA010000065.1:0-7648 GCF_017892405.1 Staphylococcus sp. GDY8P85P
TTTTTACTTTGCAACAGAACCGAACAAAACATAATTGACGAGATTAAACGCCTTGCACTCAAGAATAAAAGAAATAGTATTGCTACAATTCATAGAAAAATCGCTAATTATTGTATAGAGAATAATTTTGATAACATTTTGAAATGACTAGAAATCTTGTAATGTCTGAATATGTCAAAACTATCTTAAAAAATAGTACATTCTAATTATGCTCTTACATGAAATTTGAAGTAAATTCAAAAATTGTTTTTTCATTAGGGCGTTAAAGAAATATAAATTTAAAATAAGGCGTGGTATAATCTTATGAAGAAAGGGAGTATAGAAGTAGTATGTTAGTAACAAAAAAGGCAAAAATCATTGAATTATTTATTATAAGTGTATTAACAATTATAGGTATAGGATCACAATTTTTTTCCAATTTAGCTTATAGCTTGAACCAAGGAATTTTACAAACTTCATTTGGTATAGGATCAAAACAATTAATTATTCCATCTATCATAGGGAACTTCATGTTTGCTTTAGGAGTACCTTTCGGACACATATTTGCACATAAGTTCGGAACAAAAAAAATAGCACTATTTTTTTTGTTTTCCTTTTTTATAGGTTCAATTATAGGTATCCTTTCATTTGATATTTTTTCACTATCTTTGGCAAAAATTATACAAGGTTTTAGTACTGGAATATTATTTTTTACTCTTCTACCTAAATTATTTCTAAGCTTTCCGAAAAGATTTAAGAATGTTTTTTTATTAATTGTAATAATTGGATTATTTGGTGCTAATGCACTTGGAGGAGTTTCAGGCAGCCTATCTTTAGAATTGGATAAGTGGAAATGGATTTTTATAATCAACATAATTTCGAGTTTATTATGCTTTATTTTAGGTGTTTTCTTTATAGAAGATGATAAAGGAACTGTTTCAAGATTTGATAAGTTTAATTATTTACCTATGTTGTTTTTAATATTTTCAACTATCTTTTTAACTTTACCTATGATAATGATTACTCAAAAAAGTAGACTGGATTTCAATATGATTGTTTTTTTATTAATAAGTTTCCTATTTTTCGTTAATTTTGTTTATACAAATTCAAAATCTGAGGATCCAATTATCTTTTTATCCTCTCTATTTCACAAAAAACCAATGATTGGATCTTTTATGGCCATATCTTCTCATCTAACTTTATTGACAGGCATAGCTGGTATAAATGTTTTTTTGATGAAAGCTTTAAAATTACCTTTTGATATTACAATGAAATTTTATTTTTTCTTTCTTTTAGGGGTTATAATAACAGGTTTTATAAAAATGTTTTTTTATAGCTCATTAGGTGCAGGGATTTTAGGTACTCTAGGTTCAATATCAATTTTGTACTTGACAATACATTGGCTTACAATCAATAGCAATATAAACATACACTTATTGTATGTCCAAGGAATACTTCTTGGATTTGGTACAAGTATGACTTTACTAAGCGGCGCCATGGCTACACTATTAGATGGAGATTTAAAATATGCTTCTAATAGATCTATAACAATGCATACGATTAGAAATTATTTGTCTGCCATACTTGTGCCATTAATCACTTATCTTTTGAGTACTAGTATACAAGAGTCAATTCAATCTCTATATAGTAATTATACATTTACTGTTTTTAATAAATTAGTTTGGATAAAAAAAATGCAAGATATTGTTATTCAATCAGACAGGCATATCTTTGTTTTGATGTTTATATTTAACTTAGTTATGCTAATCTCATCAATTATTCAAATAATACTAGGTAAAGGAAGAAGAATAACTCCAAAATAATAAAGTGAAAAATTTTCGATTACTAAATTATATAAACAATTATTCTTAATTTCATAGCTATATAAATGAAATTTCGTCCTATTACTTGACTAGAATGCTACAATAGCAGTAATTAATTTTGATAAGCCTCCTTGAATTACAGTTACACCAAAAACTAAAAGGTCCCTTCTGATTTAGGTTTAAACATTCGCTTCAACAATGTTTAAACCTATAATGCTAAAATAGATATCGCCTGCAGTTTCATTTGCTTTTAAACACACTGAACCGTATAGTTGTTACATTTTCTAATTCAAATTCTCCTTTGATATCTCTATATTTAAATATGGGTGCATCTTCGTTTTCAATCACTATTTTCCCATTAATTATTATTTTGGAAATTCCACTTGTTTGATATATTTAAACGTCTGTTGTTTACATAATCGATGATTATCAGAAGTTTGATTCACATTAAAAAGGCACAACAAGTTCATGAACTTGTTGTGTCTTTTTAATTGCAATTAGTTACCAAATAAACGACTCCAAAATCTCTTTTTAGGTGGTTCTGCCTCCCTATTATCACTGGAATCACTCTTCGTTTTTTCAACAAACTTATCCTCTTTTGTTAATTCATCTGTACTGTCATGCTTGTTCTCTTCAATTATATTTTTATGATTTACTTCAGTTGGTTGACATTCTTTTTGTTGTTGGTTGATATTTTGATATTCTTCAGTAAAAGTTGCTTCTTGTGGATTAATATTCTGTCTATTATTCATCGTTGTATCAAAAGAATAATTAAGCTGTCTTTCTTCTTCTAATTGGCTTTCTAGTTTTTGAATTTTTTTATTGTTTTCTAAAGATAATATTTGTTGATTCTCCAACAGTTTATTTAATGTATTAACATTGCTATTTTGTTGATCTAATTGTTTAGTTAGATTCTCAATATATTTTTCATCATTTTTAGCTCTAGTTTCAAAGATTTCTATTTGCTTTTCTAATTCATTTACTTTTGTTTTTAATGTCTCAGAACTATTTGAATTATTATGTATATACTTTTCAACTTTTGCAGTATTTTCATTAAATAATTCTTTTTTTACTGATTCTTTATTATGGGTTGTTCTCTCTTTCTTAGTGATTTTTTCTATAATTTTTAAATAATCATTATCTTTAATATAATTAATTCCACTTTCTTTTTCAAAAGATATATTTAATCTTTTAGCATTATTAACAATAGTTTGTTTAGTTACACCTAATTCATCAGCAATCATTTTAATAGTTTTCATAATATTCACCCTTAGGTACCTAATTTAGTACCTAAATTTTACCACCTAACAAAATTCTTTTCATCATTTAGTACTAAATTTACTATCTATTAACTACCTAAATGCCTAATTATCCACCCATAAAATGTTTTTGCTACTTAATTAGGTACTAAAATATCGAATTATACGTTTGGTAGTTTTAGGTGTACTTTTAATTACATTTAAAACTCTTTATATACGCAATTGAAAGTGTTAATATTACTTTATAAATATTAAAAGAGTCGATGCTATTGGCGTAGCATCGACTCTCGGTAATAAAACGATTCGCACTCGTTTGTTTATATATTTTTTTGATACTTGTATTATATATATCTAATCATCTAAGTGCAAGCACAAAACATATAACTTACGTAAAAATTGTTTTATTACCTCAATCCCAAAATGGAAATGAGGTTTTTATTATGCCCAATTTTGAAAAATATAATTTATCACAAGTAAAAACTGAAAGATTTTATCAACTGCCTAAATATTTATTTGAAGATGCATATTTTAAGAAAATGTCTGCAGAAGCCAAAATTATGTATGCGTTATTAAAAGATCGTTTTGAATTATCCCTCCAAAATGAATGGGTAGATAAAAATAATAATATTTACTTTATTTTCAGTAATAAACATTTGTGTGAATACTTAGGTTATGCAGAACAAAAAATTATAAAATTGAAAAAAGAGTTAATAAAATTTAATTTACTAACTCAAGAACGTGTTGGCCTTAATAAACCAAATAGATTATACCTATTAAAACCTAATTATGATGTTGAAACCAGTCATATCAAGGAACTTCCAAATTCACAGTTCCAGAACAATGAATTTGGAAGTTCTAGAACTGTGAATTTAAGTGGTCAAGAACTTCCAAATTCACAGTCTAATGATACTGATTATAATGACACTGATTATATTAAGACTAATAGTAATGATACGCATGATATGAATGATAAGAAATTAACATATTCTAGTAATCATACAAATCATTCAAATCACTATTATTCAAAATTTAATGATGAAGCTTTAAAATTTCAATTACTAGAAGAACTACCACAAAGTATTCAAACTTATTTAAGTAACTTTTCTGTAACTGAAATTAAACTTATTAAATCTGTGTTATTAAAAGCCAAAACATCCTTCAACAATTCTATTGATGCATATTATTTATTAGAAGATATGGAATTTGAAATTGTTAGTGTTCTTAAGCGTTTTAAAGCTACATTAATTCAAAAAAATGAAACCGTTGAAGCAATGCAAGGGTACTTAATGAAATCTCTTAAATCTGAATTTGCAGAAGTACATACGCTTAATAAACGACGTGACAATTTACCCATTACTTCTTTATTTAATCAATAATACAACTTAATAAGTCAACAATGATCCAATTAGAGAATATCTTTAATTAGATGTTCTCTTAATTGTAGGCGAACTTTATTTTCAATGAAATCTAATTAATTAAGTAAGTAGGACTAAAATCGAAAAGTTTTAGTCCCATTTTTATAAACAATTATTATTCATTGTTACTACTATCAACAATTTTTTCTTTTTAGTGAAACCAAGTATTTGTAAGCATGATATATTACTTCTTTTTAAATTTATTTGGTTTATTTATATTAATGTAGTTGGCATACATCTTTAATAATTCTTCTGTTTCATCTGGACTTAAATGTTCACATTCAAAATATTTTTCAAGCATTGCACCTTTTCGAATAAGTCTATGCGCTCTTTCTTTTCTATCTAAATTTTTTAATCTATTTTTTCTTAATTCAGCTTTTTCAATTGCAGCATTTGTTTTTTTGAGATTTTTAAAATCATTCATCGTATCACTTACTATTCTGGTTAGTTTTGTTTTCTGTTAAATTTTCGTTGTTCCCGTCGCTGCTATTTTGTTCGATACTTTTATTAAATTCTTCAATGACTTTATCCATGATTGTATACAATTCATCACTAGAGTTGATTATATTTAAATCAAGTTCGTTTAAAAAATAACCACCAATTTTATTGGATAGTTGCTCTTCTTGTTTTTTCTTTTGATTTTTCAGTTGTTCAATTTGTTGTTCTAATTGACTTAATTTCGTAATATCTGTTTGTTTGATTTTAGACATTAAAAAACTCCCTTAGTTTATCTATATAAAGCATACCATAATTCATTGGGTAAATCGCTCATTCATGGTATAATATAACCAGTTCTTAAGACACTGCCCATTTACATGCAAATTGAAAATTGGCATAAAAATGGGCAACCATACTGGTTGATCATTATAGTTCCCACAGGGGTAAAAAAATAGAAAAGAGAGGAGGTAAAATCATGAATAAAGGTTACTTTATGTTGAGAGTGACTAACATTAATCGAGCAACAAAAAATATCATTGCGTCAGCGTCTTATCGTTCTGATGAAGCATTATATAGTGAACGTACAGATGAAAAAATTAAGTTTAGAAATCATACTGTTAAGCCTGAAAGCATGATTTTAACTCCTCAACATGCACCCGAATGGACTAAAGATAGACAACGTTTATGGAATGAAGTCGATAAAGTTGAAAAGAATAATGCGAAAACGAAAAATCCTAGATTAGCAAAAGAAGTTTTATTAAGTTTGCCTAATGATTTTGATAGAGAAGTACAAACAGAATTAACAAAAGATTTTATAAAAAGTGAGTTTGTAGACAAAGGAATGGTGGCTGACATTTCAATTCATAGAGATGATATGAACAATCCACACGCTCATGTATTACTGACTCAAAGACCTTTTAATTCAGACGGTACTTGGGGAAAAAAGACAAAAACGAGAACTCGATATGATGAAAATGGTCATGCGATTTTAAATAAAAATGGTAATAAAGTAAGAAAGCAAGAACGTTTTGCCGACTTTGATTTCAAAGAAATTCGTAAGCATTGGGAATTAAAATTAAATCAATATTCAGAACGTGAACAAAGTTTAAGACGATATGATAGTCGTTCTTTTGAAGATCAAGGTTTAGACAAAATTGCCGAAATTCCACTGACAAGAGGAGAATATCGACTAGAAAAAAATGAACAAAGACGCTGTGAAAAAGAGGGTATTGAGTATCAACCCATTACTTATTACGGACAGAAAAATGAACAGATTAGACAATACAATCTTGGCGAATTATCAGAAGTATATAACGATAAAGAGAAAGAACAAGCACAAAATGCAATTAGCTTACTTGTTCAAAACGCTAATGATCAAGTAAGCAAAAATGAACAAAGTTATTCTATTTTATTTGATAGATATCAACGTGATGTTGGCTATATAGAGGCGAAAGAAACACTAAAAAATACGTTTGATAGTGCGTCTACCTTTGGTCGTAAAATTCAAAATGACTTACTTAAAAATGAAATTAAGAGACGTCAATTGAAATTCTATGCTGACAATTATGATACTAATTATCAATTTAGAAGAGATATTGAAACTAAAGGATATAGTCAACAAGAATTTATTAATACTGTTAAATCTAACTATAAAGAATTACTCAATGAAAAGAATAAATTAGAAAGTAGAGAAGAAAAACGTAAAGAAATTTATCAATCAGCTAAAGATGTTTATTTAACTGAAAGTGAGAAAAATAATATAATTGTTCAGCAAATGTACCCTAAATCTCATCATCATTTTAGCCATGATGAGAAAGCATTTATTGTTGATGAGGCACAAAAAGGTAACTTTATAAAAGCCACTCATGTTCAATACCTATTCAAACAAAATAATAATATTCCTAATGATGTATTGTTAGAAGATACCTATAAAAAAGCGAGTAAGGATATTTTCTTTAGTCAAAGACATCTTAAAAATTTAGAAAAAGATAGCTTTGAATATAACGTTGAGTTGCAATTTATTAAGGAAAAAGAAAAAGAAATCGATAGTTATAAAGAACATATTGATGATGATTTAAGAATAGATATAGGAGATAAGAACTTTGAAAAAGTAAAAAACCAAACACCTAATGAGAAAGTTCAATTACTCATTAAACTTGAGAAATATAATCATGTCGATCAAGAAGAAGTTATTGAAAAACATATTCATCAAGTGGATAGAAATGATGACGATAACCATTTTGAACATGAATATGAACAATTGAATCGCATTAATTTACCAACGATAAATGCTAGTGACTTTCTTATGTACTATGCGAACGAAACTGAAAAGCAAAACAATATTAATCATCAGAAAAAGAAGAAGACACAAAAGAGAAATAATCAAATGAGAAGATAATAGAAGGTTAGATTTAAACAAAGTTTATTTTTTAGTAATAAGAAACCAAACCCAATAGGGTATCTTGGCTTTGATTTAATTATAACATTTGAAATTCATGATGATATATGAAATTTTAATTTAGTAATTGATTGCAGATGAATATCGAGATGGCGTGAGCTATTAAGCCGACCATTCGACAAGTTTTGGGATTGTTAAGGGTTCCGAGGCTCAACGTCAATAAAGCAATTGGAATAAAGTTAAGTTTCAAGGTAATATAGAAACTGAAATATTAAGGTTTAAAAAATTTTTTATTTGGATTAGGAAGTGAAAATTTTGGTTCTGTTGCAAAGTTGA
>NZ_JAESLA010000066.1:0-1248 GCF_017892405.1 Staphylococcus sp. GDY8P85P
ACCCCCAACAAGGGTATTTGCAGAACGAAATGAGCGTAAGCGAATGAAGTGGCTAGCAAATACGACGCTTGCCAAACCATATTATTACTTGTGATAGGAGAAATACTTTTGACGAACAAAGAAATAATGATAGCCACTTAAGTGGCGATTGGTGCAGTTGTAACTTGGATTAATCCAAGTTAACAACCAATCCAAATCATTACTTTCGATATCGTGAAGTCAAAAGGAAATTCTATTACAAGTAATAATATGGTGGGTTTTGACTTTAGGTTTTCAACACTGGGGTACTACGACCCCCCAGTGTTGTTCATTGTTCACGGTCACTTTTTGTGTATAAACGATTGAATTATGATGTTATTTTGTGTATTATTGACTGTAATAGTTGAAAGGTGGTTACAATTATGAGTAAAAGATTGCAAGTGACTTTGAAAGATGAGATGTCGGAAAAGTTAGATGAATTGGCGAAATATTTAGGAGTTTCAAAAAGTGCGGTAATTGCGTTGGCTTTGCAAGATTTTGATAAAAAACATAAAAATAGATAAAAAAATACTGCCATGTGGCTATGGCAGCATAAACTTGTATTCGGAGGTAATTATATCATGGTAAATAAAGCATCACAAGGTAATGTAAGAACTAGAAATTGGACGTTTGTAATTTACCCAGAAAGTGTTTCTGAAGGTTGGAGAGATATATTAGATGATGAACATATACAATGGGTTGAATCTCCATTACATGATAAGGATACTAATCCAAATGGAGAGATAAAAAAGGCTCATAAGCATATATTGGTTATGTATGATGGTGTTAAAAGTTATAATCAGATATTAGAATTGACCGAAAGAATAAACGCGACTGTTCCACAAAAGTGTGGTTCTGCTAAAGGTCTTGTTAGATATATGTTGCATATGGATAATCCTGAGAAATATCAGTATGATCGTGAAGATATGATTGCTCATGGTGGAGCAGACATTCTAGAGATGTTAAAACCGACGTCTGCAAGTAGATATGAGATGTTTAAAGAAATGACTTCTTTTATAGTTGAAAATGACATAAGAGAATACGAAGAACTATGGATTTATGCTATGGAGCATAGATTTGATGATTGGTTCCCTTTGTTAGCTGATAATGGTACTTTTGCTATAAATACGTTTATAAAATCTAGAAGACATAGAATAAAAGATAACAAATGAATTAGCTAGCCGTTATGGCTAGCTTTTTGCTTTAGCATTTACCCCCAACAAGGGTATT